>NZ_JBFULZ010000010.1:0-39242 GCF_054049635.1 Cellulomonas sp. P5_C6
CCGCACGCCCGGGCGGCCCACCCCCGTCGCGATCCGCAGGACGGACCGCAACGAATCGACCGCACAACGAACGGATCACGCTCGTGACCCTCACTGCCGAGGCTCCGACGACGGGCACCTCGATCGCCGCGTCTTCCGCCGCCGCCAAGAAGCGCCGGAAGCGGGCCGAGACCCGGGCCGGCTACGCCTTCCTGAGCCCCTGGCTGCTCGGGTTCGTCCTGCTCACCGCAGGCCCGATGCTCGCCTCCCTGTACCTGTCGTTCACGAACTACAACCTGTTCGCGCCGCCGCAGTGGATCGGGCTGGAGAACTTCAAGCGCCTGTTCCACGACCCGAACTACCTGCAGGCGTGGAAGGTCACGCTGACGTACGTGGTGTTCGGCACGCCGATCAAGCTGATCTCCGCCCTCGCCGTCGCGATGCTGCTGAACAACGCGCACCGCGGCAAGGGCTTCTACCGCTCGTCGTTCTACGCGCCGTCGCTGATCGGGGCCTCCGTCTCGATCGCCATCGTGTGGAAGGCGATGTTCATCGACAAGGGCATCGTCGACCAGATCCAGCAGTTCTTCGGCTTCTCGGAAGGCGGCTGGGTGGGTGACCCGGCCCGCACGATGCCGATGCTCATCCTGTTGACGGTCTGGCAGTTCGGGGCCCCGATGGTCATCTTCCTGGCCGGGCTCAAGCAGATCCCGAACGAGCTCTACGAGGCCGCGGCCGTCGACGGCGCCGGGCCCGTGCGCAAGTTCCGCCAGATCACGCTGCCGATGCTCTCGCCGGTGATCTTCTTCAACCTGCTGCTCGAGACGATCCACGCGTTCCAGATCTTCGCGTCCGCGTTCATCATCTCCAACGGCACCGGAGGCCCTGCGCGGTCGACATTGTTCTACACGCTGTACCTCTACTTCCGCGGCTTCCAGGACTTCCAGATGGGCTACGCCTCGGCGATGGCCTGGGTCCTCGTGATCGTCGTCGGCGCCATCACGGCCGTGTTCTTCCGTAGCTCCAAGTTCTGGGTCCACTACTCCGGGGAGGGGAAGTGATGAGCACCGTCAGCCCGGCCGCAGTCACGGCCGACAGCCTCGTCAGCGCGGAGGCCAGTGCGCGCCTGCGCCACTCCACCAAGCTGCGCAAGCGCGGCCGGTCGCTGGTCTTCCACATCTGCTCCATCGCCATCGTCATCGTCGTGCTCTACCCGGCGGTGTGGATGCTGGTGTCGGCGTTCAAGCCGAGCAGCCAGATCGTCGGCAACGTCAGCCTCATCCCCACCGACGCGACCCTCGCCAACTTCCAGAAGGCCATCGAGGGCATCGGCGGCGTCTCGTTCTGGAAGTTCTTCACCAACTCGCTGATCCTTGCGGTCGGCGCCGTGGTGGGCATCACGATCTCGTGCTCGGTCAGCGCCTACGCGTTCGCCCGCATCGAGTTCCCCGGCCGCAACGTGTTCTTCGCGCTCATGATCGGCACGCTGCTGCTGCCGTTCCACGTGGTGATCATCCCGCAGTACATCGTGTTCAACCGGCTCGGCCTGGTGGACACGTTCGTGCCGCTGCTGCTCGGCAAGTTCCTGGCCGCGGAGGCGTTCTTCGTCTTCCTCATGGTCCAGTTCATGCGGAACCTGCCGCGAGAGCTCGACGAGGCCGCGCGCATCGACGGCGCCGGGCACGTCCGGATCTTCCGCTCGATCATGCTGCCGCTGATGAAGCCGGCGCTGGTGACCAGCTCGATCTTCGCGTTCATCTGGTCCTGGAACGACTTCTTCGGCCCGCTGCTGTACCTCAAGCGGCCCGACCTGTACTCGCTCCCGATCGCCCTGCGGCTCTTCGTCGACCAGACCACGACCTCCGACTACGGCGCGCAGATGGCCATGGCCGTCCTCGCCCTCGTCCCGGTCATGCTCTTCTTCCTGGTCTTCCAGCGGTACCTCGTCGAGGGCGTCGCCACGCAGGGGCTCAAGGGCTGATGAGCGTTTCCGCGGGGCCCGGGGAACGTGTGAGGCTGGGCGCCATGAGCGCTCCGTCCCCGGGTCCCGACGACGACGACACCGTCGACGCTGCCGCCGCGCCGCCCCTCGAGCCGGCACCCGACGAGAAGCCGCTGCTCGGCGGCGGACGGTTCGGGCTGTTCAGCGAGGCGCTGCTGGTCGGGCTCGGCGTCTCCGTCCTGAGCCTGCCGATCGTCACGGCCGTCCCGGCGCTCGCCGCGGGGGTGTCGCACGTCCGCCGGCACCTCGACGGCCGGCCCGACACGGTCGCCGTCCTCTGGCAGGACTTCCGGGCCGCGTGCCGGGGCGTCTGGCTGGTGTCGATCGGCGTCCCGGTCCTGCTGTTCGTCTTCCTGTTCAACCTGCAGCTCGCCGGCTCGGGCGGTCTGCCCGGGGGCACCGGCGTCCGGATCGCGACCCTGTTCCTCGTCGCCGTCCTGCTGGTGGTCACCCTCCGGGCCGCCGCCGGCTGGTCGCCGGGTGCGTCGTGGGGGGCCGTGATGCAGGCCGCCGCGAAGAGGACCGGCGACGACCTCGTCGGCACCCTGCTGCTCGGCGTCGCGCTCGGCCTCTGCGCGGTGATGGTCTGGATGCTCGCGCCGCTCGCGGTCATCGTGCCCGGCCTGCTCTCGCTCGCCGTCGTGGCGGTCGAGCACCGGGCGGCCGTCAGGAGCTGAGCGCGGCGATCGACGACTCGGCCCACTCGGCCTGCGCGCGAGCCGTCGCCTCGCCCGCCGCGATGGTCAGCAGGAAGTAGGGCCGGTCGGGCGTCTGCGGCTCGGCCTCGACCTCGGCGCGGATCGCCGCCAGCGTCGCCAGGGCGGAGAGTGCCTCCGCGTGCGCGTCGCGCAGGAGGTCGATGCAGGCCTCCGGTCCCAGCGTGCTGCCGAAGAACAGCCGCAGCAACAGGCCGTTGCGCGGTGGTGTGCGGTCGATCGGCTCGGCGAGCAGCTCGCGCAGCCGCGTGCGGCCGGCAGGGGTGATCGCGAAGGGTCCGTCGTCCTTGCGCACCAGTCCGTCGGCCTCGAGCCGGGCCAGCGTCGGGTAGATCTGGCCGAAGCTCTCGCTCCAGAAGTGCCCGAGCGTGCTCGTGATCGCCGCTCGCACGGCATAGCCGGACATGGGCTCGACGGACAGCGCGCCGAGGACGGCGAGCTCGGTCTGGGGTCGTCGCGACATGCTGGTGACTATATCTGCCAGATATGCTTGGATCGCCTCATGACGAACGAGAGCACGCGGGCGGGTCGGCTGGCCGCCGGCCTCATGGTGACCACGGCTGCGTTCCAGGCCGCCCTCGCGCTCGGCGCCCCGTGGGGCGATGCGGCCTACGGCGGTGCGACGAGCGGGGTGCTGGCGTCGGAGCAGCGGATCTCCAGCGCGATCGCCGTCCCGGTCTACCTCGCGGTTGCGGCGGTCGCGGCCGGGCGGGTGGGGTCGCCCACCGTCCGGCGGCGCGTGCTCCAGGCGGCGTCGGTGGTCATGGCCGCGGGAGCGGTGCTCAACCTCGCGTCGCCGTCGCTGGTCGAGCGGCTGCTCTGGGTGCCTGTCACCGTCGTCGCGGCGGTGGCCCTGTGGCGGGCGGCGCCCGACCTGCCGACGCCGGCGGTCGCCTGACCGCGGGTCAGGGCAGCCCGGCGACGAACTTCTGCATCGCCTTCAGCGCCTGCTGGCCCTCCTCGGTCCCCACGTGGAACTGGAACTCGTGCCCGATCGGCGGCACGTGGTCGTCGTCGAAGAACAGGGTCTCGTACCGGACCCCCAGGGACTCGAGCCTGGCGACGAGCGAGCGGGAGTGGGGCAGCGCCGGGTCGGCGTTCCCGCAGGAGACGAACGTCGGCGGGAAGTCGGCGGTGAGGTGCTCGACCACGGAGATCCCGGCGAAGCGCGGGTCGTCCAGGAAGGCCGACGAGCCCGTGAACGAGCGCATCACCGAGTCGACGAACCACCGGTCCCGGCCCCGCAGGCCGCGCGCGAGCGACATGTCGAAGACCCCGCAGAACAGGACGGTGCCGAGGATCTGGTCGGCGGTGATGCGCGGGTGGGCGCGGATCGAGGCGGCGTACGCCGGGTCGACCACCATGCCGGTGACCTGGGACGCGATCTGTGCGCCGGCGGAGTCACCCGCCAGGACGAGGCGCTTCGGGTCGATGCCCAGCTCCTCGCCGTGCTCGGTGAGGTACGCGAGCGCGTCGAGCACCTGCAGGGCGGGGGTCGGGTAGGTCGCCCGCGGCGCGATCGAGTAGCCGATGCCCACCACGGTGCTGCCCTCGCCGGCGACGACCCGCAGGTAGTTGGCGATGAGGTCCTTGCTGCCCGACAGCCACGCGCCACCGTGCACCCAGACGATCGTGGGGAGCGTCCCGTCGGCGGCCGTCGACCGGTGCACGTCGAGGCGCGCGTCGCGGTCCCCGTCGCGGTACGGGATGTCGAGCTGCGAGGTGACGTGCGTCGGGACGAACGGCGCGGTCGCCGTGAAGCGGGCGGAACCGTGCCGGTCGAAGTTGCGCCGCAGCACGGCGGACGCCGGCTTGGGACTGAGACGGGCCGCGACGACGAACCCGACGATGCCCGCGGCGACCAGGCCCAGCAGCCAACCGATCGCGAGCCCGATGCGTCTCATCCGTCGATCGTGCCACCGCTCGGCAAGTCGGAGGGGCCGCCGGCCGCGGCGGTCAGTCCCGGGTCAGCGTGCCGGGGAAGGCGGTCCACGACTCGGGGGCGAGCGTGAGCACCGTCCGGCCTGTGCCCGCGGGCGGCCCGTCGACCTCCGACACGTGGCGCTCGGCCACGGCGGCGGCGTGCTCCGGACCCGCGACCGCGGGCTCGTGGTCGGCCGTGACCTGCACGCCGCGGCCCAGGGTCAGCGCTACGCCCGGGTGCGAGAGCTCGACCTCGAGCGGCTCCGGCGAGCGGTTGACCAGGAACACCGCCGCGTCGGAGCCGTCCAGCGTCGCCGCGGCCGTGACCACGGGGACGTCGCCGTGGGCGCTCGTCGGCATCGACGGGCCGGTGACCCGCAGGTCGAGCGCGGTGCCGCGGGCCAGGCGGGCGGTCGTCGCGAAGGGGTGGAACGTCGGCTGCCGCCAGGCCGGTCCGCCGGGCTCGGTCATGATCGGGGCGATGACGTTGACCAGCTGGGCCAGGCAGGCCACCGGCACCCGGTCGGCGTGGTTGAGCAGGGTCACCAGCAGGTCGCCGACGACCACCGCGTCGAGCGCCGAGTAGACGTCCTCGATGATCCGCGGGGCGTCGCGCTGGAGCGGGAGGCTCTTCTCGCCGACGAACCGCGACTGCAGGTACCAGACGTTCCACTCGTCGAACGAGATGGTCACCACCTTGTCGGACCGGCGGCGAGCAGCCACGGCGTCGGCGCTCGCGACCACCCGGCGGATGAACCGGTCCATCGAGGTGCCCGACCCGAGGAACGAGGCGCGGTCGCCGTCGAGCTCCTCGTAGTACGCGTGCATCGAGAGGTGGTCGACGACGTCCCACGTGTGGTCGAGCACCGTCTGCTCCCACGAGCCGAAGGTGTCCATCATCATCGACGACGACCCGCACACCACCAGCTCGATCGACGGGTCCACCAGCCGCATGGCCTTGCCGGCCTCGGCCGCGAGCTTGCCGTACTCGTCGGCGTCCTTGTGCCCGATCTGCCAGGGCCCGTCCATCTCGTTGCCGAGGCACCAGAGCGTCACCGCGTACGGCTTCTCCCGGCCGTTCGCGATCCGCAGGTCGGCCCATCGCGACCCCGCCTCGCCGTTGCAGTACTCCACCAGCGCCGCGGCCGCGGCAACCCCGCGGGTACCCAGGTTCACGGCCATCATCGGCTCGATGCCCTCGCGCTCGGCCCACTGCAGGAACTCGTCGGTGCCGACTGTGTTGGGCTCGATGGTCCGCCAGGCCAGGTCGATGAAGGGCTTGCGCTCCTCGACGGGCCCGACCCCGTCCTCCCACACGTAGTTGGAGACGAAGTTGCCGCCGGGGTAGCGGACGATGCTCACGCCCAGCTCGGCAGTCAGGTCCGCGACGTCGCGGCGGAACCCGTGCTCGTCGGCGGTCTCGTGGCCCGGCTCGTGGATGCCCGTGTAGACCGCGCGGCCCAGGTGCTCGACGAACGAGCCGAACACGCGGCGGTCGATCTCCCCGACGCGGAAGTCGGGGTGGAGCAGGACGGTGGCGCGCTGGGGCATCGGGACTCCTGGCGGTCGGGCGGCGGCGCCCTGGTGTCGGACGGTCGGTCGGTCGTGACGGGTGCTGGTCCGGTCCTCGCGTGAAGACTTTGTCGCGCCGAGCGGAACGAAGTCTGCACGCGAGCGTGCGGGTCGGGCTGACGTGCGGGTCGGGCCGACGGGTGGGTCGGTGGGGCGGGTAGCCGGTCGGGCTGGGTCGGGCTGGGCTGGGCCGGGCAGGTGTCCGACCCGTGATCGGTTGGGCGTGAGGCCTGTCGGGGACGGGCTCCACCGCTTAGGCTACAAGGTGACGGACAACGCTTTCCAAGTCCGCGCAACGAGGCGACGACACACACCGAGGACACCCGTGATCGACCAGAACCCGACCGCTCCCCGTCCCGCATCCAGCAGCAGCACGGCCGCCGGCGCCGGCGTGATCCCCGAGTTCGCCCCCGCGCCGGAGGGCCAGCAGCGGCGGTACGCCGTGGCCGGCACGGGCCACCGGGCCGGCATGTACATCGGCGCGATCACCGGCGAGCACGCCGACGTGGCGTCGCTGGTCGCGCTGCTCGACACGAACCCGGGCCGCATGGCGCACTACGAGGCGGTGGTCTCCGAGGCCCTCGGGCGGCCGGCGGAGCTCCCGACGTACGCGCCCGACGGCCTCGAGAAGATGATCGCCGAGCAGTCGGTCGACGTCGTCGTCGTCACCGCGCCCGACCACGCCCACGCCGAGCTGGTCGCGCGTGCCCTCGCCGCGGGGGCCGACGTCGTCGTCGAGAAGCCGCTGACGATCGACCGGCCGGGCTGCCGGCGCATCACGGGCGCGGTCGCCGAGACCGGTCGCGACGTCGTGATGACGTTCAACTACCGCTACGCCCCGCGGAACTCCTCGCTGCGCCAGGTCATCGCCTCGGGGGAGATCGGCGAGGTGACCAGCGTGCACTTCGAGTGGGCTCTCGACACGGTGCACGGCGCCGACTACTTCCGCCGCTGGCACCGCGACAAGAAGAACTCCGGCGGCCTGCTGGTGCACAAGTCGAGCCACCACTTCGACCTGGTCAACTGGTGGATCGGCGACGTGCCGGCCCGGGTCTACGCCCGCGGCGGCCTGAAGTTCTACGGCGACCGCAACGCGACCGACCGGGGCCTCGGCGCCCGACCGACCCGCGGCACCGGCGTCGTCGGCGACCCCTTCACGCTCGACCTCAACGACGACCCCCGCCTCAAGTCGCTCTACCTGGACGCCGAGCAGCACGACGGCTACCTCCGCGACCAGGACGTCTTCGGCCCGGGCATCACCATCGAGGACAACATGGCGCTGCTGGTCGACTACCGCCGGGGCGCCACCCTGACCTACTCGCTCAACGCCCACAGCCCCTGGGAGGGCTACCGCGTCACGGTCAACGGGACCGCGGGCCGCGCGGAGCTCGAGGTCATCGAGCGCGGCGCGATCGAGCTGGACGAGGACGGCAACGCGATCCTGGACCCGTCGGCCACCCCGACCGCGTCGTCGGACAGCCTGCGCCCCGAGGGGGAGCGGCTGCTGGTGCAGAAGCACTGGGAGCGGGCGACCGAGTTCGCGATCCCCGACGGCATCGGCGGGCACGGCGGCGGTGACGCGATCCTGCTGAAGGACGTGTTCCGACGCCACCTGCGGGTCTCCGACGACGAGCTCGGCCGTCCGGCGGGGTACCTCGACGGGCTGCGGGCCGTCGCGGTCGGCATCGCGGGCAACCAGTCGCTGGTCACGGGCCTGCCGGTGACCGTCGCGGACCTGGACCTCGGCGCGGACCTCGCCCGATGAGCGGCCTCCGCGCGGTCCACGACGTCGGCCGGGCCGTCGACGTCGAGCTCGGTGGCACCGCCCTCGCGCGCTACGTCTACGTGCCCACCGACGTCCAGCTGGAGAGCCCGCGCCCCTACCTGCACCCGGTCCGGACGCTGGGCGGCGACCTGGTCACCGCGTTCCGGCCACACGACCACGTCTGGCACAAGGGCATCGCGTGGTCGCTCCCCGTGGTGGGCGACCACAACTTCTGGGGCGGGCCGACCTACGTGCACGGCGAGGGCTACGTGCAGCTCGAGAACGACGGGTCGATGGACCACGTCGACCTGACGGCGCTGACCGTGTCGGCGGACCGCGTCGACCTCGCCCACACGCTCGCGTGGCACACGCAGGGCGGCGAGCACGTGATCGACGAGACGCGGACCGTCGGCTTCGTCGTCCCGGCGGGTCGCGACGACGCCTGGGTGCTGACCTTCGCGACGACCATGAGCAACGTGTCGGCCGCCGACCTGACCATCGGCTCGCCGACCACCCGCGGCCGGGAGAACGCCGGCTACGGCGGGCTGTTCTGGCGCGGCCCGCGGTCGTTCACCGGCGGCGCGCTGCTGGCCCCCGACTTCGCGGGCGGCGAGGAGATCCGCGGGACGCGCGGGCCGTGGATGGGGTTCGTCGGCCGGCACGACGAGAGCGGGGGCACCTCGACGGTCGTCATGGTCGACGGCACCGACAACCCGTCGCACCCGCCGCAGTGGTTCGCCCGCACCGAGCTGTTCGGCTGCCTCAACCCCGCGCCCTTCTTCTCGACCGAGGTGCCGTTCGGGCCCGGCGACTCGCTGACGTTCCGGTACGCGGTCGTCATCGCCGACGGCGCGTCGGACCCCTCGAGCGCGGCGGAGCTCGCCGCGCTCGGTGCCCAGGTGCTGGCTGCGTGAGCGCCGGCGGCGGGATGCTGGGGGCATGAGCGGACTCCCCGGCGGTGTGTCGATCAGCCATCTGCGGGTCTACGACTGGCTCGCACCCGACGGGGTCGGCCGGGCCGGCAGCGGGTCACCGCACCTGCACGTCGTCTCGTCGGAGGCCTACGTCGTCCTCGGCGGTTCCGGGTCGGTGCGCACGCTGAGCGTGGCGGGCGCCGAGGTCCATCCGCTGCGGCCCGGGTCGGTCGTCTCGTTCGGCCCCGGCGTGGTGCACCGCGCCGTGAACGACGGCGACCTCGAGGTGCTCGTCCTCATGTCGAACGCGGGCCTGCCCGAGGCCGGAGACGCGGTGCTCACGTTCCCCGCGGCGGTGCTGGCCGACCCGGCCGCGTACCGCGAGGCCGCCACGCTCCCGGACGGCGCCCCCGACGACGAGCTCGCGGCCGCCGCCCGTCGCCGCCGCGACCTCGCGCTCGAGGGGTACGCCGAGCTGCGCGCCGCCGTCGACCGGGTCGGTGCCGCCGAGGCCCTCAAGCCGTTGCACGAGGCCGCCGCCCGGATCGTCCGGCCGCTGGTGCCGCACTGGCAGGACGTGTGGACGCGGAACGTCTACGCGGAGACGGACGTCACCGCGAAGGCGCTCGAGGGGCTCGTCCGCGGTGTCGCGCCGTTCCTGGCCCGGGGGACTGCGACCGCCGTCGAGCCGGACCCGGCGCCGCGGCGGTACGGGATGTGCGGGCGTCTGCAGACCTGGCCGGTGGGCCCGTGACGCGGCGCGCGCCTGCGTAGTAGACGATGGGGGCAGTGCCGGTCGACGACGGAGGTTCGATGGTTTCCGACAGCTCGCTCACCTTCGTCGGCCGATTCCTGCGCAGCAAGGGCCCGGCCGAGCTGCTGTACGGGGCGCTCGTGTCGGCCGTCGTGCTCGCGACGACCAGCGCCAGCTTCGAGAGCGGCGACACCGTCCTCATCGCGACGGCGCTGGTCTCGGTGACGTACTGGTTGGCGCACGTCTACGCGGACGCGGTCGGTGGCCGGTTCGACGACATCGAGCACTCGTCCACGCACCGCCTGCGCCACGCGCTGCGGAACAACACCGGCGTCCTGCTGGGCAGCCTCCCCGTGCTGGTGGTGTTCTTCGTCGGGCGGCTGCTCGGCATGACGGTCGCGAACGCCGCCTTCCTCTCCCTGTGGTTCACCGTCGCGATGCTCGCGGCCGTCGCGGCCCTCGCGGCTCACCGGGCCGGCGTGCGGGGCGGCAAGCTCGTCGCGGAGACCGTCATGGCCGGCGCGTTCGGCCTGCTCGTCATCGCCCTCAAGCTGATCCTCAGCCACTGACCTACTTCGCCTGGTCGTAGGTGTCCACGACGGCGACGTCGAGCGCGAACTCCACGGGGGTGTCCCCGAACAGCAGCCGCCCGGCCTCGATCGCCGACGACCGCACGGCGGCGGCGACCTCGTCGGCGACTGCCGCGGGCGAGTGGACCATGACCTCGTCGTGCAGGAAGAACACCAGGTGCGGCCGGCCCTCCAGCTCCAGGAGCCGGCGCCGCAGGGACGCCATCCAGCACAGGGCCCACTCGGCGGCCGTCCCCTGCACGATGAAGTTGCGCGTGAACCGCCCCCAGTCGCGGCCGCGCCGACGGGCGGCGCGGACGTCGTCGGCACCGGCGCCCTCCGCCGAGGCGGCGGCGAGCTCCGACTGCCAGTCCGCGTTCGGGCGCGGGGAGGTGCGGCCGAGCCAGGTGGCGACGACGTCGCCGCGCTCGCCGGCCCGGGCGCCGGCCTCGACCAGGGCGACGGCGCGCGGATAGGCACGGGTCAGGCGGGGCATGAGGACGGCCGAGGGGCCCGTGGTCGCGCCGTAGATGGCGCCGAGCATCGCGTACTTGGCCTCGGACCGGGTCTCGACGATGCCCGCGTCGACGACGCCCTGGTAGAGGTCCGCCTGGCGCCCGGCCGCGGCCATGGCGCCGTCGCCGGACATCGCGGCGAGGACCCGGGGCTCCAGCTGCGCGGCGTCGGCGACGACCAGCTTCCAGCCGGGATCGGCTCGGACGGCCGAGCGGATGCTCGCGGGCAGCTGCAGGGCCCCGCCGCCGCTGGTGGCCCACCGGCCGGTCACCACCCCGCCGGGCACGTAGTCGGGGCGGAACCGGCCGTCGTGCACCCACGCGTCCATCCACGCCCAGCCGTTGGCGCTGAGCAGGCGCGACAGCTTCTTGTACGCGAGCAGCGGCTCGCGCACCGGGTGCTCCAGCTCCTTGATCTCCCACGTGCGCGTGGACTCGACGTCGCACCCGGCCGACCGCAGGCCGCGCAGCAGGTCGGGCTGCGAGTCGAGGTTGAGCGACGGCTGCCCGAGCGCCGCTCGGACCTCGTCGGCGAGCGCCTCGAGCTTGGCGGGGCGCCCGCTGCGCGGACGCGGACCCAGCAGGTCGGTCAGCAGCGCGTCGTGGGCCTCGACGCTCCACGGCATGCCGTCGTGCTGCATCTCCGCCGCGATGAGCGCGCCCGTCGACTCGGCGGCGAGGAGAAGGCGCAGGCGGCCGGGCTCGTCGGCGCCGGCCACCGCCGCGAGCTGGCGTCGCAGCTCGTCCAGGGCGTCGTCGGGGGCCTCTGCGCGCGGCTCGTCGAACAGGCTGACCTCGACGGGGGCCGACGTGCGTGGACCGTCCCACGGGCTGGCGCCGGCCTGCGCCAGCACGGACGACTGCGAGTAGATGCTGCGCCGCAGGATCGCGTGGCAGAGCCGCAGGTCGTGGCACCGCTCGACCCGCACGCCGGCGGCCAGCAGGGGCGGGTAGCGGCGGGACGTGTCGTCCCACACCCACCGCGGCCGGTCCGCCTCGCGCTCCCGGACCGCCGCCGCCAGGTCGCCGACCGCGACGTCCTTCGACGCCTCGTGCGCTCCGTCGTCGGACAGCGACTGCAGCGTGACGACGTCGGGGCGCGACGGGTCGTCGACGAGCAGCAGCAAGGACACGGCTCATTGTCGCCGCCGGGTCCGACAGGACCGATCAGGACGCGGCGCCGACCACGTGCCGTACCGTCTCGGGCTGGTCGAGCACCCGGAGCATCAGGTGGGCGACGTCCGCGCGCGAGATGGACCAGCCGCCGCGGATGTTCCGGTCGAGCGCGGTCCGGTACTCGCCGGTCAGGGGCTTGTCGGTCAGCTTCGGCGGGCGCGCGATGGTCCAGTCGAGCCCGCTGGCCCGCACCACGTCCTCCATCGCGGCGAGGTCCGCGTAGTGGTCCTTGAACAGCACCTTCGGGATGCGGCTGACCAGGTGGCGCATGAAGAACCCGTCGCCGTCGTCGTGCTTCGGCGGGTGCGGGACCTCAGGGGAGGGCACGGTCCCGATGGGTGCCGCGCTGACCACGACGAGTCGCGTCGAGCCCGTCGCCCGCATGGCGTCGACGATCGCGCGGGTCCCGCGGGTCGCGATGCCCTCGTCGGACTTGGTGCGCGCGCCGAGCCCGGACAGGACCGCGTCGGCGCCGGCGACGGCGCTCTGCAGGGCCGCCGTGTCCGTCGACAGGTCCACGGTGACCACGCGCGCCGTCGTGCTCGGCAGCCGGCTCGGGTCGCGGACCACCGCGGTGACGTCGTGCCCGGCGGCGGTGGCCTGCTCGAGGATCTGACGTCCGATGCCGCCGGTCGCGGCGATGATCGTGAGCTTCATGGGTGTGCTCCAGGTGCGGGTGTACGGTCTCATCAGAGATCGAGAAGATATGAGGACCGTAACATATGACTCCCGAAGTGTCTGCTGACGACCGCCGGCGCAAGCGTCGGCTCACCGTGACCGTCCGCGAGTCCATGCGCGAGCTGAGCATCCAGCTGGACCTGCTCAACCACCAGGTCAGCCAGCGCCTCGACATGCGCGACGTCGACCTCGACTGCCTCGACCTCATCGGCCGCCACGGACCCCTCGGCGCCTCGGCCCTCGCGCGCCTCGCCGGACTGCACCCCGCGACCATGACCGGGGTGCTCGACCGGTTGGAGAAGGGCGGCTGGATCGTCCGCGAGCGCTCCCCCGAGGACCGGCGCGCCATCGTCGTGCGCGCCGCGAAGGAGCGCGGGGCGGAGATCTACGAGCTGTACTCCGGGATGAACGGGTCGATGGAGGAGCTGCTCGACGGCTACTCGGAGCCCGAGCTCGCCGTGATCGCGGACTTCCTGACCCGGGCGCGGGAGGCGGGATCGATCGCTGCGGGGGAGCTCGCTCGGGACTGAGGCGTCAGACGTCCCCGCCCGGCTCGTTCGCGAGCTGCGTCAGGTACGCGTCGACGTCGTCGCCGGTGAGCGTCCCGATCCGGTCCTCGGCCGTCTCCAGCCCCCGGTTGCTCGCGGCCTCGATCTCGACGCAGTACGGGATGTCGTCGTAGCAGAGCGTGAGGAACGGGGCGTCGAAGTTCTTGGTCGCCGGCGTGCTGCCGGAGAACGTGGGCCCGAGGGCGTCACCGGTCGGCCACCGCTCGGGGTAGTACTCGGTGAAGCCGTTGTAGTCGGCGATGTCCCGCCAGATCGCGGGTCCGTCGTCGATCGTGGAGAACCGGGCGATGAACACGTCGACCTTGAGGTCGGGCCAGGTGCAGTACCAGGACTCCTTGGCCTCGGGGAAGTAGTCGTCGCCGCGCATCCGGTCGCAGTCCGAGGCGACGACCTGGTTCGGGTCGAACGCCCACATCGCGCCGGTCTGGCCCTCGAGCGGGAGGCACGGGTCGGTCGCGATGCCGTTCCAGCAGGAGGCCTGCGGGGCCGTCGGCCGGGGGAGGGCCAGGACGATCGTCACCGTGCTCGCCGCGAGGAACAGGGTGCCGACGACCGCCATCACGATGATCCACGCGGTGCGCGGGGGTGCGGGCTCGGTCGTCACAGGGCTATATCGGCTCGGGACCCGACCGCCTCAAGCCCCGCCGCCGTGACGCGGCACTCACCGCCGCGAGCTCCGCATCGCCGCCGTCACGCTGACGGGTGACCCGTCGGGGGCGACGCCGCCGGCCAGGGCGGCGTACTCCGCGGACCCGACCGCGTACACGGCCAGGCGCCCGTCGGCGTCGGCGTGGATGCCCCAGCCGTACCGCTTGCCGAGGTCGCTTGACCGCAGGCAGGCGTGGGACGTGGAGTAGAACGCTGCCCACTCGTCGGCCGAGAGCTCGTCGACGTCGTGGCGCTGCGCCCACACGCGGAAGATGACGTCGGACGACCGCAGCGCGTACGGCGACGAGGCGATCAGCGMGAAGGTCGACGCGGCGATGGTGGTGCCGACGGGCTCCACGCCGGCGACCGCCGAGGTGTCCGGCGCGACCGCGATGAAGGTCGAGGTGTAGTCGACGCGTTCCATCCCGCCGACGCTAGCGGGAGCCACCGACAGTCAGGCCTTCACGAGCGCGTCCTTGAGCTTGACCCGGCCGCCGCTGCGCAGGATCGCGTTGGAGTAGATCCGGCCGGCCAACCACACCAGCACCGGGATCAGGGCGAGCGACAGCCCGAGCGCGAGGGCGACCTCCCACGGCTCCACCTCGCCCAGCGCGATCCGCATCGGCATGAGCAGGGGCGCGCAGAACGGGATGTACGACAGCCACACGACCAGCGGGTTCGTCGGGTCCCACGGCGCGATGCTCACGCCGATGATGTACGGGATCATCATCAGCGTCATCACCGGCGCGGTCACCGACCCCACGTCCTCCTGGCGCGACACCAGCGCCGCGAGGGCGCCGAGCGCCAGCGCGTACATCGTGAAGCCGATGACGAACCAGATCACCACCCAGAGCGCGGTCACGCCGAGGTTGATCGAGCTGGTGTCGGCGAGCCCCAGCGCGACGGCCGTGCCGGCACCGGCGCCGACGACGAGCACCACCTGCGACAGGCCGATGACCCCGATGCCCAGCACCTTGCCGGCCATGAGCTGCCACGGTCGGACCGTCGCCAGCAGGAGCTCGACCACGCGGCTCGACTTCTCCTCGACCACGCCCTGCGCCACCAGCTGCCCGGCGGTCATCAGCGAGATGAACAGCAGGATGCCGGCGACGAACCCGGCGGCGATCTGCGCGCCGTCCCGGGCCGGCTCGGGCTCCAGCGCCGTGACGGCGGGCGACGCCTGCGCGATCTCGCGGCCGACCTCGCCGGGGTCGCCGCCCAGCGAGGTGACCGCCGACGCCAGCGCCTCCTGCTGCGCCAGCGACGCGAACACCGGAGCCAGCGAGTCGGAGAGCTTGGTGTGCACGACGACGGTCAGCGGGTCCGTCGACGTGATCAGCGCATCGATGGTCCCGTCCTTGAGCAGCGCCTCGCCGCTCGCCTGGTCGGCGACCTCCTGCGTCTCGATCGTCGGGCCGGTGACCTTGCCCGTGGCGACCACCTGGTCGGCGACGTCCGCGGCCTCCGACGTCACGCCGACGTGCTGCGTGGTGTCCTGCTTGCCGACGAAGCTGAGCAGAACGCCGCCCAGCACCACGGCCGCGACCAGCGCGATCGTGGTCCAGACGAACGCCTTGGACCGGATGCGGGTGCTGATCTCGCGGCCCGCGATGAGCCGCACGGCCGCGCCGGACGACAGCTCGACGACGGTCGGTCGGGCGGCGTTCATGCGGACACCGCCTCCGTCTCGACGGTCTCGGCCGCGTCGGTGTCGGTCGCCACCACGTGCCGGTACAGCTCGGTCAGCGACGGCCGCAGCGGGCTGAACTCGCGCACCGCGCCGGCGTCCAGCGCCGCCCGCAGGATGTGCTGGTCGGCGTCGTCGGCAGCGTGGCCCTGCACCTCGACCACCGACCGCGGCCCGTCCGTCGAGACCAGGCGGGCCGACGGGACCGCGGGCACCCACGACGCGGCCGGTGGTCCGTCGACGACCCAGCGCCGGTGATCGGTCCGCCGCAGCTCCTCGATCCCGCCGAACGCCACCATCGACCCGCTCTTGATGATGCCGACCCGGTCGCACAGGGACTCGACCAGCTCGAGCTGGTGCGAGGAGAACAGCACCGGCACGCCGGCCGCCGCCTGGTCCCGCAGCACGCCGCTCATCACGTCGACCGCGACGGGGTCGAGGCCGGAGAACGGCTCGTCCAGCACCAGGATGTCGGGGAAGTGGATCAGCGCCGCCGCCAGCTGCACGCGCTGCTGGTTGCCCAGCGACAGCTTGAGGATCTCGTCGCCGCGGCGCTCCGCGATGCCCAGCACCTCGGTCCAGTGCTCCATCGCCGCCTTGGCCGACGCCGTGTCCAGCCCGTGCAGCCTCGCGAGGTAGACCAGCTGGTCGCTCACCTTCATCCGCGGATAGAGGCCGCGCTCCTCGGGCATGTACCCGATGCGCTGCCGCACGGCCAGGTCCACCGGCTCGCCGTCCCAGCGCACCTCGCCTGAGTCTGCCTCCAGCACGCCGAGCACGATCCGCATCGTCGTCGACTTGCCCGCCCCGTTCGAGCCGACGAAGCCGACGATCTCGCCCGCGCGCACCTCCATCGAGAGGTCGCGCAGCGCGCGGATGTCGCCGTAGGTCTTGTTGAGGGACTCCATCGTCAGTGCGCCCATGCGGTCGATCCAAACATGCCCGACCCGCCCGGATCGACCCCATAGCAAGATGCAGTCATGCGATCTCGGGCGGTCTGGGGTGTCGGGTTGGTCCTGGTGCTGGCGGCCTGCTCGGGCGGCCCGGCGTCGGCGCCCACCGCGTCCCCGACCCGGGCGCCGACTCCGACGCCGACCGCGTCGCCCGACCCGTTGGCCGGCTGGACCCTCGAGCAGAAGATCGGTCAGATCGTCATGGTCGGTGTCGATCTCGCGGCTCCGCAGCAGGCGAGCATCGACTCGGTGACCGATGCGCACGTCGGCAACGTGTTCCTGCAGAACCGCTCGTCGGGGGGCACGCAGCCGGTCCTCGACCTGGTCCACGAGCTCACGGACCAGGTGTCCGACGAGACGACCCACGGCACCCCACTGTTCGTCGGCGTCGACCAGGAGGGCGGCCAGGTCCAGACGCTCACGGGTCCCGGGTTCAGCACGATGCCGGCCGCGCTGACGCAGGGGTCCATGTCGGCGGCCGACCTGCAGGTCGCGGCGACAGGATGGGGCCAGGAGCTGGCCGCCGCGGGCGTGACGGTCAACCTCGCGCCCGTCGCCGACATCCCGACCGAGCAGGGGGCCGCGTCCAACGCCCCGATCGGTCACTACCAGCGCGAGTTCGGGTACGACCTGTCCACCGTCACCACGCACGCCGACGCCTTCGCCGCGGGGATGTCCGCGGGGGGAGTCGACACCGCCGTGAAGCACTTCCCCGGCCTGGGTCGCGTCACCGGCGACACCGACACGACGGCGAACGTCACCGACGACGTCACGAGCCCGTCGTCGGACCAGGTCGCGTCGTTCCAGCACGCCGTCGACCGCGGGACGCCGTTCGTCATGGTGTCGACGGCGATCTACGCGCTCATCGACCCGACCGCGCCCGCCGCCTTCTCGGCGCCCGTGGTCACCGACCTGCTGCGCGGCACCCTGGGCTTCGACGGCGTCGTCATCACCGACGACGTCTCCGCCGCGGACCAGGTCGCCGCCTGGACCCCGGGCGATCGGGCGGTCGACGCCATCGAGGCCGGCTGCGACATCGTCCTGGCCTCGAAGGACCCGACCGTCCTCCCGGCGATGATCACGGCTCTCACACAGAAGGCGCAGGCGGACGACGAGTTCGCGGCGAAGGTCGACGCCGCCGTACTGCGCGTGCTGGCGGCGAAGCGCCAGGGGTGATCACCGACGGGGTGCCGTGGCACACGACGTTCCAGGGGCGGTCAGCCCTCGCGCACCACCGCGACCGCGCCCGGCGGCACGACGAGCGTCCCGCCCGCCACCGGCTCGTCGCGCAGCAGCTCGTGCCCGGCCGCCCCGACCTTGACCTCGTCGTCGGTGTGGTTGAGGACGAACACCCAGGACCGCCCGTCGTCGGCGTGGCGGCGCACGACCTCGACCCCGTCGGGGGCGTCGCCGGCGGTCAGGCCCGCCTCCGCGATCAGCGCGTCCGTCACGCTCTGCAGCCCGTCGGCGTCGAGCCGCGTCGCCAGGTACCAGGCGGCTCCCGCACCGACCGACCGACGCGTGAGGGCCGGCCAGCCCGCCAGGTCGCCGTCGGCGAACGTCCGGACCGCTGAGGCGTCCGGCCCGACGTGGATCTGCTCGGACCAGACGTCCGCCGACGAGCCGTCGTCGAGCGTGAGCACCTCGCCGTCCTGCAGCGCCCAGAACTCCTCGGACCGGACGCCCAGCAGCTCCCGGAACGCGCCCGGGTAGCCGCCGAGGCGGATGTGGTCGTGCTCGTCGGCGATCCCGGAGAAGTACGTGACCAGCACGGACGCGCCGTCGGCGGCGGCCTGCGCGATGTTCGCCGCGTCGCCGTCGGTGACCAGGTAGAGCGCCGGGACGACGACCAGCTCGTAGCGCGACAGGTCCGCCGACGGCCGCACGATGTCGACGGTGATGTTCCGCTTCCACAGCGCCCGGTAGTGCGCGAGGACCCGGTCGGGGTAGGTGACCGCGGCCGACGGGTGGCTGTCCAGCTCGGTGCCCCACCAGGCCGGGTAGTCGAAGACGATGGCGGCCTGCGCGCGGACCTTGCTCGAGGCCACCTCGCCCAGGGCCTTCAACGACGCCCCCAGCGCCACCGTGTTCCGCCACACCGCGGTGTCCGTCCCCGCGTGCGGCAGCATCGCCGAGTGGAACTTCTCCGCCCCCGCGGCGGACTGCCGCCACTGGAAGAACATCACGGCGTCGGCGCCACGGGCGACGTGCGCCAGCGAGTGCCGGACCATCTCGCCCGGCCGCTTGGTGCGGTTGCGCGGCTGCCAGTTCACCGCGCTGGTCGAGTGCTCCATCAGCATCCACGGCTCGCCGCCGGCCACCCCGCGCGTCAGGTCCGCGCTGAACGCGAGCTCGATGTGCGCCTCGGGGTCGTGGGCTCGCGTGTAGTGGTCGTTGGCGATCACGTCGAGGTCGTCGGCCCAGGAGAAGTAGTCCATCCACTTGGTGCCGGTGCTGAGCATGAGGTTGGTCGTCGTCGGGATGTGCGGGGTGACCTCCCGCAGCACGTCGCGCAGCGCGCGGTAGTGCACCAGCAGCTCGTCCGAGCTGTAGCGCGCGAAGTCCAGCTGCTGCGTCGGGTTCGGGTACGTCGGGGCGCTGCGCGGGGGCAGCACCTCCGCGAAGTCGTCGTACCGCTGCGACCAGAACGCCGTGCCCCAGGCCGCGTTGAGCGCGTCGACCGTGCCGTACCGGTCCTCCAACCAGCGCCGGAACGCGGCCGCCGAGTCGTCGGAGTAGTCGTGCGGCACGTGGCAGCCGAGCTCGTTGTCGACGTGCCAGAGCGCGAGCGCGGGGTGCTGCCCGTACCGCTCGGCCATGGTCCGCGTCATCCGGAGCGCGTACTCACGGAACAGCGGCGCCGACACCCGGTAGGCCTGCCGACCGCCGGGGTGCAGCACCGTGCCGTCGGCCAGGACGGGAAGCAGCTCGGGGTGCTTGCGCGTCAGCCACGGAGGCGGGCTGGCCGTCGCCGTGGCCAGCGTGACCTTGATCCCTGCGGCGGCGAGCCGGTCGAGGACGTCGTCCAGCCAGCCGAAGTCGTACTCGCCCTCCCGGGGCTCCAGCTGCGCCCAGCTGAAGATCCCGACGCTCACCAGGGTCACTCCGGCCTGCTGCATCAGCTCGACGTCCTCGATGCGGGTGGCCAGGGGCCACTGCTCGGGGTTGTAGTCGCCGCCGTACTCGATCATCGGGTCCTCGTCGCTCGTCGTAGGTCCAGCTCAACAGGTTCGTCGGGGTCGCACACGAGGTGGCCGTCGACCACGCGCGCCACCGCGACGCGCACCACCGCAGGTCGGGTCGCACGCTCCTCGCCGGCAGCCGTCTCGCCGAAGGGTGACACGTCGTGCGTGAAGTAGAAGATCCAGGCCTCGTCCCGGGTCGCGACGACGTCCGCGTGGTGGCCCGGCGCCTGCGTGAGGATCCGCCCGTCCGCGGTCCACCGGTCCAGGTCGTCCGACCGGTACACCGCCTGCCCGCGCCACTCGTCGACGATCAGCCAGTGCCAGCCGCCGAGCGTGAACACGTTCGGCCCCTCGTGCGCGCGACCCTCGATCACCGGCCGCGACGGACCCCACGACTCCAGGTCCGGCGAGTCCGCGCACCACGTGGTCGACCCCGCGGCCTCGTCCTTGAACCACATCCGGTAGCCGCTCCCGGTGGGCGCCACGCAGGCGTCGATGACGTAGTCCGAGCTCAGCGGCACGATGCCGCGGTACTCCCAGTGCTCCAGGTCGTCGGACACGTGGTGCAGGACGTGCCGCTCGTGCCCCGGCCACCGGTCCGGGACGCCCGTGATGTAGCTGACGAACATGTGGAACCGGCCCTCCGCGAACACCACCTCCGGCGCCCAGAGCGTGTTCCGTCCCGGGTGCGGGTCGAGGTTCTCGACGATCCCGCGGTGCGTCCACGTCAGGCCGCCGTCGTCGCTCGTCGCCCGGACGATGTCGGTCCCGTGCACCCAGCTGACCCCGGGGCCGTCGTCGTCGACCCGCCGCCGCGTCGCGAACAGCCACCAGACGCCGTCGGGCCCCTCGATCAGCGTGGGATCCGTGGGCGCTCCGAGGGGGTCGGTGAACAACGGGTCGGGTGCCACGCCGGGGGTGTTCGTCGCCTGTCCCGACGACGTTGCGTCCGCAGATTCGGTCGTCGGGACGCTCAAACGTGCGGACGTTGCGGCGTTCGAGGTCGTTGCGTCCGCGGATTCGGTCGTCCGGGCGCTCGAACGTGCGGACGTTGCGGGCTTGCGGAGAGTTGCGTCAGCACTCGTGCGGGTAGGAACCCCATCGAGTGCGGACGTCCCGCCGGAGGTGGGGGTTTCGGACGTTGTCGGGGTGGTCATGAGGGGCGGAGGTCTTCGATGCCGTGCAGGAAGCCGTTGCGCAGCTCGCTGCCCGGCGCGAGGTCCGCCTTGGTGACCGGCCGCCCCAGCGACGCCGACGCGTAGATCGCGGTGACCAGCTCGAGCGAGCGGTGCGGGTCCGACGCCACCGGCGGCAGCGGCTCGCCCGAGCGCAGCGCCTCGTAGACCGCGCGGAGCAGGGGCGTGTGGCCGGAGGGCTCGTCGTCCGCGGGCAGGGTCCAGCTCGACGGGGCCGGGGACGCCTCGCCGCCGGTGCGGTCGGGTGCCGGCGTGAGCCGCCAGGAGCGGGCGTCGTGACCGTAGAGGTGCTCGACCTCGACGGTGCCGAGCGTGGTGTCGACCCGCACGTAGCTGGTCTGGCGCGGGGCGAGGGCGGTGGTCAGCACCGACACGATGGCGTTGTTGGCGAACCGGATCACCGCCGTCGACGTGTCCTCGGTCTCCAGGTCCCGGTCGAGCCGGAAGGCGCGGGCGTCGACCTCGGCCCACTCGCCGAGCAGGAAGCCGAGCAGGTCGAGCTGGTGGATGCCGAGCCCGAGCAGGGGTCCGCCGCCCTCCGTCGCCCACTTCCCGCGCCACGGAACGGCGTAGTAGTCCTCCTGCTTGCGGTACCAGAGCGTGTGGCAGACGCCGACGAGCGGCCGGCCCAGCGTCCCGTCCGCGAGCAGCCGCTGCACGTGGCCGACGGCGGTCCCGGTCCGCTGCTGGAACACCACCGCGTACTCCCGGCCGACCTCGCGAGCGACCTCGAGCACCGCGTCCAGGTCCGCGAGCGACAGCACAGGCGGCTTCTCGCAGACCACGTGCGCGCCGGCGCGCAGGGCGGTGATCGCCTGGTCCTTGTGCAGGCCGGGCGGGGTGCAGAGGTGCACCACGTCGACCGTCTCGTGCTCCAGCAGCTGCTCGAGGCTGTCGTACCGGCCGGGGACGCCGAACTGGTCGGCGAACGCGTCCCGGACGGCCGGGCTCGGGTCCGCGACCGCGACGACCTCCGCGCCCGGGTCCGCCCCGAGGACCCCGGCGTGGGCGTGGGCGATGGCCCCGGTCCCGACGAGGGCGACCCTCAGCCGGCCCTCCGACAACTCCGTCACGTCCGCTCCCTTGCGCTTGCGTGCAGTGCTCGTCGGCAACGGTAAGCGCTTGCCTGCCGATCCGTCCATGCCAGACGCCGATGCCGACGACCTGCGGCCGCCGAACTCGGTGCTTCGAGCCGAGCTCGGTGGCTACAACCACCGAGCTTGACGACAACCACCGAGCTCGGCGACGACCACCGAACTCGCGGACGTCGGCGCGAACCCGGACTCGATGGGCGGGCGGTGCGCGAGATCGTGAGTTTGCGACGAGAGCGTGAGTTGCAACTGCCGATCTMGTCGCAAACTCACGAATTCGCGCGTCCGGCGCGGCGCCGTCCGCCCCCGGGCGGACGGCGGGAGCCTCGGGTCCGGCGAACGGGCGAGCGCGCGCGGCGGGGCCGGCTCGGCGTCAGGCGGTCGGGTCCGAGGAGCCTCGGACCACCAGCTCCGGCTGGAACTGGACGCGCTGGTGCTGGAACGCGGCGCCCTCGGAGCGCTGGCGCAGGAGGAGGTCCGCGGCGGTCCAGCCGAGCTGGTGGGTCGGCTGGCGGACGGACGTGAGCGGCACGGTGAGCATCGACGCGAAGACGACGTCGTCGTACCCGACCACCGCCATCTCGCCGGGGATCGCGACGCCGTGGGCCCGCAGCGCGCGCAGGGCGCCGAGGGCGGTGAGGTCGTTGACGCAGAACACGGCGGTCGGGCGCGCGCCGTCGAGGCCGAACAGCTCGTCRATGCCCGCCTCGCCGCCGTCGGCGTTGAGCGACCCGATGGTGATCTCGACCAGGGCCTCGGCGGGGTCGAGGCCGGCGGAGGTGAGCGCGTCGAGCACGCCGGCGCGCCGGTCCTGGCACTGCTTGATGGTCAGCGGCCCGTTGATGAACGCGATGTGCGTGTGGCCCAGCCCGATGAGGTGCTCGACGGCGAGGGCTCCGCCKCGGACGTCGTCGACGGCCACGGACGAGACGTCGTCGAGCGGCGAGGTGGTGTCGAGCAGCACGACGTCGATGCCGCGGTCGCGCAGGGCCAGCACGCTGTCGAGCGAGCCGGCCGACGGGGTGACCAGGACGCCCTGCACGCCGTGCTCCTCGAACAGCCGCAGGTAGCGGGCCTCGCGCTCGGGGTCCTCGTCGGAGGACGACAGCATCAGGGTGTACTCGTCGACGGCCAGGCGGTCCTCGACGCCGCGGGCGACCTCGGTGAAGAACGGGTTGGCGATGTCCAGGACGATCGCGCCGACGGTCTGGATGGTCCCCGCGCGCAGCTGGCGGGCCGAGGCGTTGCGGACGAACTGGAGCTCCTCGATGGCGACCAGGACGCGGTCGCGCGTGGAGTCGCTGACCTGGTCGGGGCGGTTGAGCACGTTGGAGACCGTGCCCACGGACACGCCGGCGCGCTTGGCGACGTCCGTGATGGACGGGCGGCGGTCAGCGCGTCCCCGTGTCGTCGTCGACATCGACCGTCGTCCTCTCGTCGATCGTCAGGCGTGCGTGCGGGCGCGAGAGCGGCCGCGCGTGCGCCCGATGCTAGTTGTCGCCGAACCGCCCGCGGCGTCGCCCCGAGCGTGCGGTCGTCCCTGTGCGTACGGTCCCCGACCGTGAATCGATTCACGATAGCTCGCGGATGGCTTGACACTCGACAGGACACCTCTTTAGAGTGCGTGAATCGTTTCAACGACGAGATGATCTCAGGAGGCCCAGCCATGACCCGCGTGTGCTTCATCTCCCGCGTCCGGCCCGAGCGGCTGGACGAGTACCGGTCCCGGCACGCCGCCGTCTGGCCCGAGATGCTCGAGGCCCTGCGGGACACCGGCTGGCGCGACTACTCCCTGTTCCTCGCCGACGACGGACTGCTCGTCGGCTACCTCGAGACGGACGACTACGCCGCCGCCCAGGAGGCCATGACCCGCACCGCGGTGAACCCGCGCTGGCAGGCCGAGATGAGCGACTTCTTCGTCGCCGACGGCAACCCGGACGAGGGCTTCCGCGTCCTCGACGAGGTGTTCCACCTGGAGGACCAGCTGCTCGCGGCCGGCCTCGCCACCCACTCCCAGGAGCTCCGCGCATGACCACTCTCGACGCACTCGCCCAGCAGACGATCGAGCTCCCCTCGTGGGCGTTCGGCAACTCGGGCACCCGGTTCAAGGTGTTCGCCCAGCAGGGCGTCCCGCGCGACCCCTACGAGAAGATCGCCGACGCCGCGCAGGTCCACCGGTTCACCGGCGTCGCCCCGCGCGTCAGCCTGCACATCCCCTGGGACCTGGTCGACGACTACGACGACCTCGCCGCCCACGCCGCCGGGCTGGGCGTGAGCATCGGCGCGATCAACTCGAACCTGTTCCAGGACGACGACTACATGCTCGGCTCGCTGACGCACCCGTCCGCGGACGTGCGCAAGAAGGCGGTCGCGCACCACCTGCAGTGCATCGACGTCATGCGCGCGACGGGGTCCACGGACCTCAAGCTCTGGCTGCCGGACGGCCTGAACTACCCCGGCCAGGACTCGCTGCGCGCCCGGCAGGACCGGCTCGCGGACTCGCTGGCCGAGATCTACGCGGCCCTCGACCCGAACCACCGGCTGATCCTCGAGTACAAGTTCTTCGAGCCCGCGTTCTACTCGATGGACATCCCGGACTGGGGCACGTCGCTGCTGCACTGCCTGGCGCTCGGGGACCGCGCGTTCGTCGTGCTGGACACCGGGCACCACGCGCCGGGCACCAACATCGAGTTCATCGTCGCCCAGCTGCTGCGCGCGGGCCGGCTCGGGGCGTTCGACTTCAACTCCCGGTTCTACGCCGACGACGACCTCATGGTCGGCTCGGCGGACCCGTTCCAGCTGTTCCGGATCATGCACGAGATCGTGCAGTCGGGCGCCCTGGCACCGACGAGCGGCGTGAACTTCATGCTCGACCAGTGCCACAACATCGAGCCGAAGATCCCGGGGCAGATCCGCTCGGTCATGAACATCCAGGAGGCGACGGCCAAGGCGCTGCTGGTCGACGCCGACGCGCTCCTCGAGGCGCAGACGACGGGCGACGTGCTGGGCGCGAACGGGCAGCTGATGGACGCGTACAACACCGACGTCCGGCCGCTCCTGGCGGAGCTGAGGGAGTCGCAGGGCCTCGACCCCGATCCGATCGGGGCGTACAAGGCGTCGGGGTACGCGGAGAAGATCGTCGCCGAGCGGGTCGGCGGCAACCAGGCGGGATGGGGAGCATGAGCACGGTCGCAGGAGAGCTGGTCGCACGGTCGAACCGACTGGGGGCGGACCCGCGCACGACGAACTACGCCGGCGGGAACACGTCGGCCAAGGGCACGGCGACGGACCCGGTGACGGGTGACGACGTCGAGCTGCTCTGGGTCAAGGGCTCGGGCGGCGACCTGGGCACGCTGACGGAGAAGAACCTGGCGGTGCTGCGCCTGGACCGGCTGCGGGCGCTGGTCGACGTGTACCCGGGGGTGGAGCGCGAGGACGAGATGGTCGCCGCGTTCGACTACTGCCTGCACGGCAAGGGGGGCGCGGCGCCGTCGATCGACACGGCGATGCACGCGCTGGTCGACGCGGTGCACGTGGACCACCTGCACCCGGACTCGGGGATCGCGTTCGCGACGGCGGCCGACGGGGAGGCGCTGACCGAGGAGGTCTTCGGCGACTCGGTCGTGTGGGTGCCCTGGCGCCGGCCCGGGTTCCAGCTCGGGCTCGACATCGCGGAGATCAAGGCGAAGAACCCGCAGGCCATCGGCTGCATCCTGGGCGGGCACGGCATCACGGCGTGGGGCGACTCGTCGGACGAGGCCGAGGAGCGTTCGCTGGAGATCGTGCGGACCGCGGAGGCGTTCATCGCCGAGAAGCTCGCGGCCGGCCCGCACCCGTTCGGTGACGTGGTGCAGGCTCCGCTCGCCGACGACGAGCGCCGCACTCGCGCGGCCGCCCTCGCGCCGGTGATCCGCGGCCTGGCCTCGACGGACCGGCCGCAGGTAGGGCACTACACCGACTCCGGGGTCGTGCTGGACTTCGTGTCCCGCGCCGCGCTGGGTCGCCTCGCGGAGCTGGGCACGTCCTGCCCGGACCACTTCCTGCGCACCAAGGTCAAGCCGCTGGTCGTGGACCTGCCTGCGGACGCGCCGCTGGAGGACGTCGTCGGACGGCTCAAGGAGCTGCACGCGCTGTACCGGGCCGACTACCAGGGCTACTACGACCGCAACGCGACCCCGGACAGCCCGGCGATCCGCGGCGCGGACCCGGCGATCGTGCTGGTCCCGGGCGTGGGGATGTTCTCGTTCGGCAAGGACAAGCAGACCGCCCGCGTGGCCGGGGAGTTCTACGTCAACGCGATCAACGTGATGCGCGGGGCCGAGGCCATCAGCACCTACGTGCCCATCGACGAGGCGGAGAAGTTCCGCATCGAGTACTGGGCGCTGGAGGAGGCCAAGCTGCAGCGCATGCCGGCGCCGAAGCCGCTGGCTACCCGCGTCGCGCTGGTCACGGGCGCCGGGTCGGGCATCGGGCGCGCGATCGCCGAGCGCCTCGCCGCGGAGGGGGCTTGCGTGGTCATCGCGGACCTCAACCTCGAGGGGGCCCAGGAGGTCGCCGCGTCGCTGGGCGGTCCGGACGTGGCCGTCGCGGTGCGGGCCGACGTGACGTCCGAGGCCGAGGTGGCGGACCTGATCGCGGCCACGTCGCTCGCGTTCGGCGGCATCGACCTCGTCGTCAACAACGCCGGCCTGTCCATCTCCAAGCCGCTCCTGGAGACCACGGCCCGCGACTGGGACCTGCAGCACGACGTCATGGCGCGCGGCTCGTTCCTGGTGGCCCGGGAGGCCGCGCGGGCGATGATCGCGCAGGACATGGGCGGCGACATCGTCTACATCGCCTCGAAGAACTCGCTGTTCGCCGGCCCGAACAACATCGCGTACTCGGCCACCAAGGCGGACCAGGCGCACCAGGTCCGGCTGCTCGCGGCCGAGCTCGGCGCCTTCGGCATCCGCGTGAACGGCGTCAACCCCGACGGTGTCGTGCGCGGGTCCGGCATCTTCGCCGGCGGCTGGGGCGCCCAGCGCGCGGCCACCTACGGGGTGCCGGAGTCCGAGCTGGGCGCGTACTACGCCCAGCGCACGCTGCTCAAGCGCGAGGTGCTCCCGGAGCACGTGGCCGCCGCGGTGTTCGCCCTGACCGGCCCGGACCTGGTGCAGACCACCGGCCTGCACGTGCCGGTCGACTCGGGCGTGGCAGCAGCCTTCCTGCGATGAGGCGGCCCGGCGCCGACAACGTCACTTCGTCGCGAGAACGTCACGATGAACTGCCGTTCTCGCGGCGAAGTGACGTTCTCGCGGGCGAGGCGAGCCGGTGAGCGCGTTCGCCGCGGTCGATCTCGGGGCGTCCTCCGGCCGTGTCATCGTCGGGACCGTCGCCGACGAGCGCGTGACCCTGCACGAGGTCAACCGGTTCCCCAACGGACCCGTGCGGGTGGGCGGCTCGCTGCACTGGGACGTGCTCGGGCTCTACCGGGGGATCCTCGACGGGCTGCGGGCGGCGTCTCGGGAGGCCGGGGCGCTCGACGGCATCGGCATCGACTCGTGGGCCGTCGACTACGGGCTGCTCGACGCCGACGGGGCGCTCCTCGGCACCCCGTTCCACTACCGGGACGCCCGGACGGACGGGGTGCCGTCGACGGTGTTCGCGACGATCCCGGCCGCCGAGCTGTACGCGCGCACCGGGCTGCAGGTGCAGCCGTTCAACACGGTGTTCCAGCTGGTCGCCGCGCAGGGCACGGCCGCGCTCGCGCACGCGCGGCAGCTGCTGCTGATCCCCGACCTGCTCGGCTTCTGGCTCACCGGCGAACGCGTCGCCGAGGTGACCAACGCGTCGACCACCGGCCTGCTCGACGCGACCACCCGCTCCTGGGCGCCGGATCTCGCCGAGCGGCTGGGCCTGGACCCCGGGCTGCTCCCGCCGCTGCGTGACGCCGGGGTCCTGCTCGGCCGTGTGCGCGACGATGTCGGGCTGCCGGGGTCGGTCCCCGTGTGGACGGTCGGGTCGCACGACACGGCGTCCGCGGTGGTCGCGGTGCCGGCGTCGGGCAGCGACTTCGCGTACATCTCCTGCGGCACCTGGTCGCTGGTCGGGCTCGAGCTGGACCGGCCGGTGCTCACGGAGGAGAGTCGCGCCGCGAACTTCACCAACGAGGCCGGCGTCGACGGGACCGTGCGGTACCTGCGCAACGTCATGGGCCTGTGGGTGCTGCAGGAGTCGATCCGCACCTGGAACGAGGCCGGCCTGCCCGCGGACCTGCCCGACCTGCTCGCCGCCGCGGCCCGGGTCCCGGCGCTGACCACCGTCGTGGACATCGACGGACCGGCGTTCCTGCCGCCCGGGGACATGCCCGCGCGCGTCGCCGCCGAGGCCGTCCGCACCGGGCAGACGCCGCCGCAGTCGCAGGCCGAGACCGTGCGGTGCATCCTCGACTCGCTCGCGCTGGCGTACCGCCGGGCCGTCCGGCAGGCGGCGGCGCTCGCCTCGCGCGACGTGTCCGTGGTGCACGTGGTCGGCGGGGGCGTGCGCAACGAGCTGCTCTGCCAGCTGACCGCGGACGCGACCGGGCTGCCGGTGGTCGCCGGTCCGGTCGAGGGGGCCGCGCTGGGGAACGTGCTGGTCCAGGCGCGGGCGGCCGGGGTGCTGTCCGGGGGGCTCGGGGACCTGCGGTCGGTCGGTGCGCGCGGGCTCGACCTGCGCCGGTACGAGCCGGGCACGACCGGCGGCCCCACGCAGGCGCAGTGGGACTCGGCGGAGCAGCGGGTGGGCTGACTCGCGAGCGCGGGACGAAGGTCCATAGGCGGGCACGCGCGCGCTTCCTAGCGTGGAGACGAGGCCCCTCGATGGCGTCGGGCCCTGTCCCGAAGGAGTCGTCATGCGCACCGTCGTCGTCACCGGATCGGCATCGGGCATCGGGCTCGCGACCGCAGAGATCCTGCGTGATCGCGGCGAGCGGGTCATCGGGGTGGACCTCCACGACGCGGACGTGATCGTCGACCTCACCACCGTCCAGGGCCGCGCGAGCCTGGTCGAGCAGGTTCGGGAGCTCAGCGGAGGGACGATCGACGCGGTCGTCGCGAACGCCGGCCTGGCCCTGCCGATCCCCGCGACCATGGCCGTCAACTACTTCGGCGCGCTGGCCACCCTCGAGGGCCTCCGGCCGCTGCTGCTCGGCTCGGACGCTCCCCGCGCGGTGCTCACGAGCTCGATGGCGAGCCTCATGCCGCACGACGAGCTGCTGGTCGACGCCGCTCTGGCCGGCGACGAAACGAAGGCGATGGCCCGCGCGCACGAGGTGGTCGACGCCGGCCACGGCGACCTCGTCTACGCGTCGAGCAAGGTCGCGCTCAGCCGGTGGATGCGCCGGGTCGCCGCGACGCCGGAGTGGGCCGGCGCGGGCATCCCGCTCAACGGGATCGGCCCCGGGATCGTCGAGACGCCGATGACGGCCGACCTGCTGGCGACCGACGAGCAGCGGGTCGCGATGGCGGAGATGGTGCCGATGCCGCTGCACGGGTACATGCAGGCCGAGGTCCCGGCCCGCCTGCTGGCGTGGCTGGTCAGCGAGGAGAACACGCACCTGTGCGGTCAGCTGGTCTTCGTCGACGGCGGCTCGGACGCGGTGATCCGGGGCGACAGCACCTGGTGAGGCTGGAGACCGGCGCGAGGTACCGCTGCGGACGGGACCGCGCGCCGGTCGTGCCATCGTGCAACCGACCGGGCGCCCCGGTCGGGGACGAAGGTCCCTCGTTGCCCCCGTCGGCCCGCGGGATGCTGGTTGAAAGGATTCACCGCCCGACCGAGAGGCCCCCGACATGCTGATGGCGACGCCGACCCGCGCGACCTCCCGGGTGCGCGAGGAGATCCTGTACTACTGCCGGGAGTCGGTCCGTTGCGGCCTGAACTTCAACACGCAGGGCAACATCAGCGTCCGCCTGACCGCTCCCGACGGCACCGAGGCGATCGTCATCACCCCGTCCGACGTGCGCTACGACGTGATGACCCCGGACGACCTGGTCGTCGTCGCCATGGACGGCACCGTGCTCGAGGGCGACCTCCTCCCGTCGACCGAGCTGCCCGTCCACCTCGCCCACTACGCGCGCCGGCCGGACGCGCAGGCGGTCGTCCACACCGAGTCCACGTTCGTGAACGTGCTGGGCGTGCTCGGTCGGACCATCGATCCGGTGCTGCTCAACATGGTCCTGTACGCCAAGGGCCCGATCCCGGTCATGCCGTTCGAGTTCTCCACCAACGCCGACTTCGGGCGCCGCAGCGCCGAGCTGATGGGCGACGACGTCAACGCCGTCGTGTGGGCGAACCACGGCCTGCTCGCGGTCGGAAGCTCGCTGAAGCTCGCGTTCAAGGTGGCGGTGGCCGTGGAGGAGAACGCCGAGGTGCTCCACCGCGCGAGCCTGGCCGGGTCGCCGAACGTCCTCGTCTACGACCGCATCGCGATCCCGGAGGGAGCGCGCCTGCCCTGACGCGAGTCAGCCCAGGGTGCCGGCCACCACGAGGAGCACGGGTACGCACAGCACGGTCGTCACGAGGCCGGCGTCCCGCGCGAGCGCCTCGCCGTGCCGGTACTRCATGGCGTAGACGAGGACGTTCTGTGCCGTCGGCAGCGCCGCCATGGCGACGACGGCGAGGAGGGCGTGCGGCGGGAGGCCGAGCGCGGTGCCGAGCGCCCACGCCAGCACCGGCTGCACGACCGTGCGCAGCGCGACGGCCAGGACGAGGTCGCCCCGGGGAGCGGCGGTGTCGACCGTCCGCGGCACGGCCAGCGACATGCCGAACGTGAGCAGCGCGAGCGGCGCGGCGGCGGCGCCGACCAGCCGGAACGGCTCGAAGACCACCTCCGGCAGTCGCCAGGGCAGGGCCGCCAGGACCAGGCCGACCAGGGTCGCGACGATGATCGGGTTGCTCAACGTGCGCCGCAGGACCGGTCCGGGCCGCAGCGGACCGGTGCGGGCGTCGAGCACCGCGAACGCGACGGGCGCCAGGACCAGCAGCTGGAACAGCAGCGTCGGGACGACCGCGACGGCGTCCCCGAGCAGGTAGACGGCCAGCGGGAGCCCAAGGTTGCCCGCGTTCACGTACGACGAGGCGAGCGTGCCCACGGTGACGTCGGCCGACGACCGGCGCCAGGCAGCCCGGAGCACCAGCACCGCGACGAGGGCGACCGTCGCGGTCGACGTCCACGTGACCACGGCCGTCCGCGACAGCAGCAGGTGCAGGTCGGCGTGCGCGACCGTGGTGACCAGGAGCGCGGGGGTGGCCACGGCGAACACGACCCGGGCGAGCACGGGCGCGGCGCGCTCGCCGAGGACGCCCCGCCGGGCGAGCACCCAGCCGAGCGCGATGACCGCGCCCATGGTGCCCAGCGCCGTGAGCACGGCGGTCATCGGGAGATCACGTGCCCGATCCTCGCACGCGGTTCTTCAGCCGGAAAGCGCTTGCCTCGACCGCGGCCCGCGTGGCACGATCGGGGGGACGCGCAGGTCACGCGCGCGTCCCGCACACGAGGGAAGGCAACGATGCCGGCAGTCGCACTGGTCACCGGGGGCAATCGGGGGATCGGCCTCGGGATCACGCAACGGCTGCTCGCCGACGGCTTCGCCGTGTCGATCCTGGCCACGCGCGAGGAGCCGACCGAGCTGCTGGAGTCGTTGGACGCGCCCGGTCGGGTGCGCTACGTGCGCGGCTCGGTGGCCGACCTCGAGGACCACGCCCGGTTCGTCGACGACGCGGTCGAGGCCTGGGGTCGCCTCGACCTGCTCGTGAACAACGCCGGGGTCGCTCCCGCCGTGCGGGCGGACCTCCTCGAGGCCGGCCCCGAGAGCTTCGACCGGGTGCTCGGCATCAACCTGCGCGGGCCGTACTTCCTCACGCAGACGTTCGCGAACAGGGTCATCGCGCTCGGGGCGGACCGTCTCCCTCGGGCCACCATCGTCAACGTCTCGTCCATCTCCGCCACTGCTGTCTCCACCAACCGCGGCGACTACTGCGTCTCCAAGGCGGGCGTCGCCATGGCCACCCAGCTGTTCGCGGTCCGCCTGGCCCCCGAGGGGATCGTCGTCTACGAGGTCCGACCCGGGGTCATCGCCACCGACATGACCGCGGGCGTGACCGAGAAGTACGACGCGATGATCGAGAACGGGCTCGCGCCGATCAACCGCTGGGGCAGGCCGTCCGACGTCGCAGGCGCCGTCTCGATCCTCGCCTCCGGCCAGACCCCGTACTCCACCGGCGAGGTGTTCCACGTCGACGGCGGCATGCACATCCCGGTGCTGTGATGTCGATTGAGCTGGACGGCGTCCCCGTCGTCACCGTGAACACGGTCGTCGTCGGCACCGGCTCGGCCGGCTTCTGCGCGGCGGACCGCCTGTGGGAGCTGGGCCAGACCGATCTCGTCATGGTCGCCGACAAGGTCAACGCGGGCTCGTCGCGGAACGCCGGGTCCGACAAGCAGACGTACTACAAGCTCACGCTCTCGGGCGGCGACGGCGACTCCGTGCGGGAGATGGCCGAGACCCTCTACTCCGGCGGCGCCATGGACGGCGACAACGCGCTCGCCGAGGCCGCCCTGAGCGCCCGCGGGTTCCTGCGCCTGTGCGACCTCGGCGTCCCGTTCCCGCAGAACCGGTACGGCGAGTTCATCGGCTACAAGACCGACCACGACCCGCGGCGTCGGGCCACGTCCGTCGGGCCGTACACCAGCCGGTCGATGGTCGAGCAGCTGGAGAAGAAGGTCCACCGCAACGGCACGCGGATCTACGACGAGTGCCGCGTGGTGGACGTGATCGTCCAGGACGGCGCGGTCGCCGGGCTGCTGGTGCTCCGGACCGACGTCCCGCACGACGGCGCCGAGAGCCCGTTCCTGCTGTTCCGCTGCACCAACCTCGTCTACGCGACCGGCGGACCGGCCGGGATGTACGCGACACGCGTCTTCCCGAACGGCCAGTGGGGCGCGTCCGGCGCCGCCTACCGCGCGGGCGTGCACGGCAAGAACCTCACCGAGTGGCAGTTCGGCCTGGCCTCGACCCACCCCCGTTGGAACGTGTCCGGCACGTACATGCAGGTCATCCCGCGCTTCGTGTCGACGGATGCTGACGGCGGGGACGAGCGCGAGTTCCTGACGGAGACCATCCCCGACTACGGGCGGCTCATGTCGCTGGTGTTCCTCAAGGGGTACCAATGGCCGTTCGACATCCGGAAGGCGCGCGACGGCTCGTCGCTGATCGACCTGCTGGTCTACCGCGAGACGGTGCTGCGCGGGCGGCGGGTGTTCCTCGACTTCCGGCGCAACCCGGTGCATGCGGAGCTCGACCCGACCGCGCTCAGCCCTGAGGCGCACGACTACCTCGACCGCGCGGGCGTGCTGTTCGGGACGCCGATCGAGCGGCTGCGGCGCATGAACGAGCCCGCGTACCAGTTCTACCTGGGCAAGAACCCGTACGTGGACCTCGAGACGACGATGCTCGAGGTCGACGTCTGCGCGCAGCACAACAACGGCGGGCTCGTCGTGGACGCCTGGTGGCAGTCCAACGTCGAGGGCTTCTTCCCGGTCGGCGAGGCGGGCGGCGCGCACGGKGTCTACCGGCCCGGCGGCGCGGCGCTGAACAGCGGGCAGGTGGGCGCGACCAGGGCGGCGCAGTTCATCGCGGCGCGACGCGCGTCGGCACCCGCGCCCTTCGACGACGCCGCCATCCCCGTCCTCGAGGCCGCCCGGGACCTGGTCGCCGCGTCGTCGGCGCGCGCGGACTCCGGCATCCCCGACAACACCGGCGACCTCCTGCGCGAGGTCCAGGTGCTCATGAGCGCGAAGGCCGGCCCGGTCCGCTCCGCCGCGTCGATCGACGAGGCCCTGGCCCAGGTGCACGAGTGGCTCACCGCGTACGAGTCCACGGTCTCCGCCGATGCCTCCTCGCGCCGCTCGATCAACCGGGTCTTCCTGGTCCGCGACATCCTGACCAGCGCGTACGTGTACCTCTCGGCAATGGCCGACTACGTCGCGCACGGCGGGCGGTCCCGCGGCTCGGTGCTCTACACCGACCCCGCCGGCGAGCTCCCGCACGGGCTGCCCGCCCTCCCGGACGTCTTCCGGTTCACGCTGGACGCCGGCGCACTCGACGACGAGGTGCAGGAGACGTCGTGGGTGCCGGCTCGTGGATGGCGCCCGGTCGTCCCGCGGGCGTCCGACGACCCCGCCGGCGAGCCCGTGTTCCGCTGGCGGCCGCGCCGGCCGATCCCCGAGGACGACGACTTCTTCGAGAACGTGTGGCGCGAGTTCCGCGAGCACGGGAACGTCCTCTGATGGGGTTCCCGGCCACGATCCCGCTGCCCGATCCGCGCGTCGAGATCCGCGGCGCTGCCTGGCTCGAGGAGTCCCTCGACGGCGTGCTCCCGCACCGGCTCCCGGCGTGGGCGCGACGTCAGTTCCCCGACGGCTTCATGGCCATGGTGGAGGCGCAGCCCGCCGGTGTCCGCCTGCGCTTTCGGACCGCCGCGCGCACGGCCGACCTGACCGTCCGGGTGCTCCGGGTCGCCGTCGAGCACGCGCCGCCGGGAGCGCCCCAGCCGTACGACGTCCTGGTCGACGGGGCGGTCGTGCCGCAGTCGTCGGCCGTCGCGTCCGAGGCCGGCGTGCTGCTGCTCGAGCCACTCGCCGGCACGACCGTCGAGCTGCCCGGGCCGCCCGGCACCGTCCACCTCGTGCTCGGCGGGGACGGCACCAGCGAGCGGGACGTCGAGATCTGGCTGCCGCCGGGGGAGACCACCCGGCTCGTCGCGCTCAGCACCGACGCGCCGGTCTCGACGCCCCGACCGGTGGACCGCCCCCGATGGGTGCACCACGGCTCGTCGATCAGCCACGGCGCCGGCGCGGCGTCGGCCCTCGGCGCCTGGCCGACGGTCGCCGCGCGTGCCGCCGGGCTCGACCTGGTCAACCTCGGGTTCTCGGGCAACGCCGTGCTGGACCCGTTCGTCGCGCGCGCCGTCCGGGACCAGCCCGCCGACATCGTCTCGCTCAAGCTCGGCATCAACGTGGTCAACCACGACGCCATGCGCCTGCGGGCGTTCGTCCCGGCGGTGCACGGGTTCCTCGACACCATCCGCGAGGGTCATCCGACCACGCCGCTCGTCGTCGTCTCGCCCCTGCTGTGCCCGCTCGTCGAGACCACCCCGGGTCCGACCTCCCTCGACCCGGCGGACCCGTCGGTGTTCCGCACCCTCGGTCACCCGTCCGAGGTCGCGGCCGGCAAGCTCTCGCTCACGGTGATCCGGTCGGCGCTCGCGGCCGTGGTCGCGTCGCGTGCCGACGCGGCCCTCACCTACGTCGACGGCACCTCGCTCTACGGCTGGCCCGACTGGGACGACCTGCCGATGCGCGACCTCATGCACCCCGACGCGGCGGCGCACCGGCTGATCGGGAAGCGGTTCGGCGCGGTGCTCGGGGACGTGCTGGCGTAGGTCGCCGCGTCGTCCTCAGAGCCCGTCGATGATGCGCTGGCGGATCTCTCCGAGCTCGTCGGCCGTGATCAGGCCGCGATCGTGCAGGTCCTGGGCCTCCGCGAGCCTGGCCTCCGCTGAGCGGTCGCTCGGGTGCTCGGGTGCACGGTCGGACGCCCGCTCGGGAGCGAGCAGCCGGCTCGTCCGGGCCTGGGCGAGAAGCTGGGCCTCCGCCGTGAACGGGTCGAGGCCCGCCTTCCGCAGGACCGACGCCTTGCGGACGGCGGTCACCACCGAGAAGACGATCCCCAAGACGATGATGATCGGGATGATGACCGCCGCCGCGCTGAACGTCGCGTCGAAGGCTGTGGGGGCGAGCGGGTCCATCGCGGGTCCTCCGGCGGTCGGCGTCGACGTCGACACACGCTAGCGGCGGCGACCCCCGCCCGTCAGAGGAATGGCTGGACGTGCTCCAGGTAGCGCGCCGAGAGCGTCGCGACCGTCTCGTCGCCGGGCGCGTCCCAGACCGACTGGTTGAAGATCTCCACCTCGACGTCGCCCGTGTAGCCGGTCTCGGCCACCCACCGCGTGATCGTCGGGAAGTCGATGAAGCCGTCGCCCACGTGCCCGCGGGACAGCAGGGCATCGGACGCCAGGGGCAGGATCCAGTCGCACACCTGGTAGCCGGCGATCCGGCCCGCCGCGCCGGCCCGCGCGATCTGCCGGCGCAGGTCCGGGTCCCACCACACGTGGTACGTGTCGACGACGACGCCGACGACGTCCGCCGGGAACGGCTCCGCGATGTCGAGGGCCTGGCCCAGCGTCGAGATGACCGCCCGGTCGGCGGCGAAGATCGGGTGCAGCGCCTCCAGCACGAGCCGCACGCCGTGCCCGGCCGCGAACGGAGCGAGCTCCCCGATGCCGTCGGCCACCCGCCCCCGGGCGGCGACCAGGTCGCGCCCACCCGTCCCCGGCCGCGCCGGACGGCCGGGCTCGGTGGACGCCGGGAGGCCGCCCACGACCATGACCAGCTCGCGCGTGCCCAGGGTCGCCGCCTCGACGATCGCGCGGCGGTTGTCGTCGAGCGCGGCCTTGGCGTCGGCGTCGTCCTCCGCGGTGAGGAAGCCGCCGCGGCACAGCGACGAGACGCGCAGACCGGCGTCGGCGACGATCTTGGCCGACTCGGTGACACCCGCCTCGTGCACGCGGTCGCGCCAGAGGCCGATGGCGGGCAGGCCCCCGCGCACGGCGCCGTCGACCGCCTCACGCAGCGTCCACGACTTCGTGGTCGCCGTGTTCAGGGACAGCCGGCTCAGGTCACCGGTCGCTGCGCGTCCGGAGGTCACGGCGTGGTCCGCGCTCACAGCGTGATCGTCGGGACGTCGAGCCGGCGGCCCTCCGCCGACGACCGCAGACCCAGCTCGGCCAGCTGCACGCCGCGGGCGGCCGACAGCAGGTCGAACCGGTGGGTGCGCCCGGCGACGACGTCGCGCAGGAACTCCTCCCACTGCAGCTTGAAGCCGTTGTCGAGGTCGCCGTTCGCAGGCACCTCGAGCCACTGGGCGCGGAACGACTCCGTGACGGGCAGGTCGGGGTTCCAGACGGGCTTCGGCGTGTGCGCGCGCTGCTGGGCGACGCACTTGTTCAGTCCGGCGACCGCCGAGCCGTGCGTCCCGTCCACCTGGAACTCCACCAGCTCGTCGCGGTACACGCGGACGGCCCACGACGAGTTGATCTGCGCGACCACCGGGTCGCCGTCGGGCGTCTCGATCTCGAAGATCCCGTACGCCGCGTCGTCGGCGGTCGCGTCGTACGCCTCGCCCCGCTCGTCCCAGCGCGTCGGGATGTGCGTGACGGCCTGCGCGTTCACCGTCCGGACCGTGCCGAGGATGCCCTCCAGCACGTAGTTCCAGTGGCAGAACATGTCGACGACGATGCCGCCGCCGTCCTCCTTGCGGTAGTTCCAGCTGGGTCGCTGGGCCTCCTGGCCGTCGCCCTCGAACACCCAGTAGCCGAACTCGCCGCGCAGCGACAGGATCCGGCCGAAGAAGCCCTCGTCCACCAGCCGACGCAGCTTGACCAGGCCCGGCAGGTACAGCTTGTCGTGCACGACGCCCGCCGTGACGCCCGTGCTCTCGCGCAGCCGCGCCAGGTCGATCGCGTCCGCCAGCGTCTCGGCCGTCGGCTTCTCCGTGAAGACGTGCTTGCCGGCCTTCATCGCCGCGGCGAGCGCCTCGTACCGGCGGCTGGTCACCTGCGCGTCGAAGTAGATGTCGACCGTCGGGTCCGCGATCACGGAGTCCGCGTCGGTGGTCCAGTGCTCGACCCCGTGCAGCTCTGCCAGCTCCCGGACCTTCTCCGCGTTGCGGCCCACGAGGATCGGCTCGACCTGCACCCGCGTGCCGTCCTCGAGCGTGACCCCGCCCTGGTCGCGGATCGACAGGATCGAGCGGACGAGGTGCTGGCGATAGCCCATCCGACCGGTGATGCCGTTCATCCCGATGCGCAGGGTGCGAGTGGTCATGGGTGCTGCTCCGAGGGTTCGGGACCGCGTTGTCGGTCGGAGTGGAATGCGCTTTCCAATGTAGCGCATCCCGGTCCGGTCGCGTCAAGGGGATGAGGCGGGCGGCCCGACCCGACTCGGCCCGACTCGACCCGGCCAGGCGCGGGGGGAGAGGTCATCTAGGTGAAGACTTCGTCGCGCCAGGCGCGACAAAGTCTTCAACCAAGCCTCACACCGCGACGAAGTCGTCGCGCAAGCCCCAACCGCGACGAAGTCGTCGCGCAAGCCCCAACCGCGACGAAGTCGTCGCGCAAGCCCCAACCGCGACGAAGTCGTCGCCCAACCCCCAACCGCGACGAAGTCTGCAACCAAGCCTCGGCTCGGTGGCGCGATCGGCCGAGGTCAGGTGCGGACGGTGACCAGGTCCGCGACGGCCGCGCGCACGGCGACCCGGAACGGCGTCGAGTCCGCCAGGTCGTCACCGAACACCGGGCGGACGGCGAGCATCCGGTCCGCGAGCGTGTCGAGCGGGCCGGCCGCGGCCTCCGCGAGCGTGGTGGCCAGCGGGTCGTCGAGCGCGATGCGCCGCCCGTCGACCGTCAGGTCGCCCTGCGTCGTCGCGTGCACGTACGCGATCCAGGCGGCGACCGTGCCGGCGGCTGACACGGGCACCGCGCCGGCGGCGAGCCGGTCGCGCACGGTGCCGAGCAGTCGTTGCGGGAGCTTCTGCGACCCGTCCATCGCCACCTGCACGGTGGTGTGCCCGGTGTTCGGGTTGGCGAACCGCTCGAGCACGTCGTCCCGGTACCGCGCGAGGTCGAGGCCGTCAGGCGCCACCAGGGTCGGCAGGACGTCCTCGTCCACCAGCGCGCGGACCGCACCGGCCAGCTCCGGGTCGGCCACCGCCTGCGCGATCGTCGCGTGCCCCCGCAGGGCGCCGAGGTACGCGAGCGTCGAGTGGCTCGCGTTCAGCACCCGCAGCTTCGCGCGCTCGAACGGAGCGACGTCGGTGGTGAGCGTGGCCCCGGCGCGCTCCCACGCCGGTCGAGGTCCGGCGAACGAGTCCTCGACGACCCACTGCGAGAACGGTTCACCCACCACCAGGCCGGCGTCCGTCAGGCCGAGGAGCCCGAGCGCCTCGTCGCGGTGGGCGTCGGAGGTGGCGGGAACGATCCGGTCCACCATCGTCCCGGGGAACCGGACCGAGCCCTCGATCCACCCCCGCAGAGCCTCCCCGCCCGGGACGGCGTCGAGCGCAGCGCCGACCAGCGCGCCGAGCACGGCGCCGTTGTCCGCGAGGTTGTCGCAGCAGACCACGGTGAGCGGGCCGGAGTCGCGGCGCCGGCGCAGGGCCAGGCCGCGCAGGAGCAGGCCGACCGGCGAGCGCGCCGGCGCCGGGTCGGT
>NZ_JBFULZ010000011.1:0-38681 GCF_054049635.1 Cellulomonas sp. P5_C6
GCGAGAGACTCGTGCCGTGCCCGATCCGACGCCCGAGAGCGAACGGCTCGCGCAGTACCGAGCCAAGCGGGATCCGGCGCGCACGCCCGAGCCCGTCCCGGCCCCGGGCTCGAGCCCCCCCTCCGGCGACGGCCGGAGCTTCGTCATCCAGGAGCACCACGCCCGAGCGCTGCACTGGGACTTCCGCCTCGAGCGCGACGGGGTCCTGGTGTCGTGGGCCGTCCCGAAGGGGTTGCCGCAGGACCAGAAGACCAACCACCTGGCCGTGCACACCGAGGACCACCCGCTCGAGTACGCCACGTTCGAGGGCGAGATCGGCGCCGGGGAGTACGGCGGCGGCCGCGTCACCGTCTGGGACCACGGCACGTACGACCTGGTGAAGTGGTCGGAGCGCGAGGTGCAGGTGGTGCTGCACGGCGAGCGCGTGCAGGGCAGGTACGTGCTGTTCGCCACGCGCCCGAAGGGCAGGCCGGCCGACGCACCCGACGACGGGAAGAGCTGGATGGTGCACCGCATGGATCCCCCCACGCGGCCGGACTGGGAGCCACAGCCCGCCCTGGTGCGCCCGATGCTCGCCGTGCCCGGTGAGCTGCCGACCGACGACGACGGCTGGGCGTTCGAGATGAAGTGGGACGGGGTGCGCGCCGTCGCGTACGTCGATGGCGGGCGCGTGCGGCTGATGTCCCGCAACGACCTCGACATCACTCGCTCGTACCCCGAGATCGCCGGCATGGGCGAGCAGCTCGGGTCGACGCCGGTCGTCCTCGACGGAGAGCTGGTCGCCTTCGACGCGGGCGGTGCCCCGGACTTCGGGCGCCTGCAGCAGCGGATGCACGTCGCGGACCCGTCCGCCGCGCGGCGTCTGGCCCGGTCGGTGCCGGTGGTCTACCTGGTGTTCGACGTCCTCCACCTCGACGGGCGGTCGACWGTCTCGCTGCCGTACGACGAGCGTCGCCGTCTGCTCGAGAGTCTCGGCGTGGCCGGGCCGTCGTGGCAGACTCCCCCGTCCTTCGACGGCCCGGGACAGGACGTGCTGACCGCGAGCCTCGAGGGCCGGCTCGAGGGGGTGCTGGTCAAGCGACGGTCCGCTCCGTACCGTCCCGGCAGCCGCTCGCCGGACTGGGTGAAGGTGAAGCACGTCCGCATGCAGGAGGTCGTGATCGCGGGCTGGCGGCCCGGCAAGGGGAACCGCGCCGACACGATCGGGGCGCTGGTCGTCGCGGTCCACCAGGACGGGGAGCTGCGCCCGGCGGGCCGGGTCGGCACGGGGTTCACCCGCCGGATGCTCGACGACCTGCTGGTGCGCCTGCGGGCGCTCGAACGGCCGACGCCGCCGTTCGAGGGGCGGCTGCCGGCGGCGGAGTCACGCGACGTCCACTGGGTCCGGCCCGAGCTCGTCGGCGAGGTGGCCTACACCGAGTGGACCGACGACGGCCGCCTGCGCCACCCGGCCTGGCGCGGCCTGCGACCGGACAAGAGGCCCGGCGACGTCGTACGCGAGGACTGAGCCATTGGGTCAGTCGTCCCAGGGCGCCGTCTCGTCGAGCTTGGCGTAGTACTTCGCCAGGTGGCTCTTGATGCGGTCACGGTCCCTGTCGGGGACGTCGACGCCGCCGCGGGAGCCCTGCATCACCGCGGCGGCCGCGAAGACGCCGCGCGGGACCGCCTTCAACCGCCCGTCGACGACGTCCGCGATCAGCAGCTTGTACGCGGTGAAGTTCTCCTTGGAGTCGGCGTCGTACCAGACGTGCGCGTCCCGGTACTTCTCGTTGGGCCCGTCCTCGGCCTCGACCCAGGCGCGGACCCGCTTCTCGGCGGCGTCGCCGTCCCACGCGCGGTCACGGTCGGCCAGGGGGAGGTCGCCGAATGCGGTCACAGCCATGTCGATCCCTCTCAGTCGGTGGGGGCGGCGGCGCGGAGCTTCTCGAGCAGCGGCCCGGCCGCCGTCGACAGGAACTGGTCCTGCCCCTCGTCGCCGATCTGCACGAGCGCGATGTCGGTGAACCCGGCCTCCCAGTACACGGAGACCGCCTCGACCACGGCGTCAAGGTCCGGGCCGCACGGGATCTGCTCGGCGACGTCGGACGGGCGTACGAACTGGCTCGCGGCGTCGAACGCCTCCGTCGTCGGCAGGTCGGCGTTCACCTTCCAGCCGCCGGCGAACCAGCGGAACTGCTCGTGCGCCCGGGCCACGGCCTTCTCACGGTCGGGGTCCCAGCTGATCGGGATCTGCCCGATCTTGCGCGACTCCGGCAGCGCGTGGCCACGAGCGTCGTCCCAGGCCCGGATCGCGTCGGCGTCGGGCTCGACGGCGACCAGGTGGTCCACGAGGGTGGCGAACCGCGCGATCGAGTCGGGTCCCGAGACCGCGGCACCGATCTGGATCGGCTCGTCGGGCAGGTCCCAGACCTTCGCCGAGTCCACCTGGAAGAAGTCGCCCGCGATGTTCACGCGGTCGCCCGTGAGCAGCGCGCGGATGATCTCGATCGCCTCCTCGAGCATGTCCTGCCGCTCGCCGACCGCGGGCCACCGCTCGCCGACCACGTGCTCGTTGAGGTTCTCCCCCGCGCCGAGGTTGAGCTGGAACCGACCGTCGGACAGCACCCCGAGCGTCGCGGCCTTCTGCGCGACGACGGCTGGGTGGTACCGGATGGTCGGGCAGGTCACGTAGGTCATGAGCTCCACGCGCTCGGTCGCCTGGGCGACCGCGCCCAGCAGAGTCCACGCGTACGGGGCATGACCCTGCTCGTCGAGCCAGGGGAAGTAGTGGTCGCTGGCCACCTCGAAGTCGAACCCGAGGCGCTCGGCGGCGATGGAGTAGCGGACCAGGTCCTTCGGTCCGGACTGCTCGGTCATGAGGGTGTAGCCAAGACGTGTCACCTGTCGACCGTCGCACCCGGCGCGCTCCGTCGCATCCGGTCGAGCGCCGTGCGCCGCCTCACAAGCCGTGCCCGGACACCGGGACCGCGCCTAGGTTGCGAGGGTGACCAGCCGACTGAGGGCTCTGACCGTCGAGGCTCACGACCCCGCCCGCCTGGCGAGCTTCTGGGCAGCCCTCCTGGGACGGGACGTCGTCCAGGACCCGCTCGATCCGCTGGGTGCGCTGGTGCCGGGCTCCGACCAGCAGCTCGGGCTACGGTTCGTCGCGAGCCAGGCGGACGAGGTCGATCCGCGCCGGATGCACCTGCACCTGACGGGCACCGACGCGGACGACCAGCGACGCACGGTCGCACGAGCGCTCGAGCTCGGCGCCGACCACCTCGACGTCGGGCAGCTCCCCGAGGAGCAGCACGTGGTGCTGGCCGATCCCGAGGGTTACGCGTTCTGCGTGATCGAGCCCGGCAACTCGTTCCTCGCCGGCTGCGGCTTCCTCGGGGAGCTGACCTGTACGGGCCCACGGGACGTCGGCCTGTTCTGGGCCGAGGCGCTGGGCTGGCCGCTGGTGTGGGACCAGCATCAGGAGACGGCCGTCCAGTCCCCGCTCGGAGGCACGAAGGTCTCCTGGGGCGGCGAGCCCCCGGCGCCCCGGCACGAAAGGGACCGCCTGCGGTTCGACCTCGCCGTGCCCGACGAGGACGTGGCGGCCGAGGTGGACCGCCTGGTCGCCCTCGGCGCCGTGCGACTGGGCAGCGCCGGCGACGGCACGCTCGCACTCGCCGACCCCGACGGCACCGAGTTCAGCATCCACGTCGGCGGTCAGGCGACCGCCCGGTCCGCGGCCGGCACCGACCGCGGACCGGACCGACCTCAGCCCTCGGTGCCGGTCACGCCGATGTAGACGGCCGGGTTGCCGCGCGGGTTGAGCAGCACCACCGGGGCGATGCACCGCTGCGGCAGAGCCACCGTGGCGTGGATCCTGGCGTCACCCGTGGACGAGAACGGGATGACGGCCGTCGTTGCGACCACGGCACCGTTGCACGCGACGCTCGCCGAGACCGTGGTCACCGGGTTCGCGCCCGTCGACGTCAGGACCAGGCCCTCGACCTTGACGTCCAGCCGACCGTCGTGCCGCAGGCGGGCGTCGCCGTCGCGGATCACCCAGTCCGCACCGCCGGGTGCTACCGGCGCCGCGGGCCCGAACAGCACCGGATCGGTGGTCAGGCTGCCCGCCACCTCAGCGCTCAGGATGGTCCGCCCACCCCCACCGCCGTGATCGCCGTTGGCGAAGGCCGCCGGAGCCCCGGCCAGTCCCACGGTCAGCACGACTGCCGATGCCACTGCTACGCGCCTCAGGATCGTCTTCATCGTCAACCCTTCCTCCGCGAGCCCACGACGGGCCCGACATGAGTTGAGACGAGACAGCAGGACCACGGGTTCACCGGCGCCCGAACCCGGCGACGGCGGTGCGCGGGACCTTCTGCCCTATCCGTCGAGGCCGGCCCGGCGAAACGTGGGTGTGAGGAGGGCCCCACCACTCGGGCGGGGCGCCACCCGACGTGCGGAGGGAGAAGGCGTCATGGCACGCACGTGGAAAGTCGCGATCTATCTGTTCGACGCGGACGATCCGAGGCACGACACGGGTGTCACGAAGGCGCACGCCGTGCTCACGACCTCGAGCGGGACGACCCTCGACGGCTACGGCCGCGCACGCCGAACGCCCCAGGACGTCGACGTCCCCGAGATCGGTGAGGAGCTGGCGGCCGCCCGGTCGTTGCGAGACCTGGCCGACCGTCTGCTGCAGGCGACCTCCGACGACATCGAGGCGATCGAGCACGACGACGTGCAGATCGTCCACCTCCGGCCATGACCAGGAACGTGGTGGTGCTCGGTGCCGGGACGGCCGGCACCATGCTGGTCAACAAGCTCCGGCGGCGGCTGGACGACACCTGGACGATCACGGTCGTCGACCGCGACGACGCGCACGCGTACCAGCCCGGCTTCCTGTTCGTGCCGTTCGGCGGCCCGACGGACGGGCTCGTCCGGTCTCGCCACGCGTTCGTGCACGACGGCGTGGACCTGGTGCTCGAGGCGGTCGAYCGGGTCGACGCCTCCGCGCGGGAGGTCGTCCTGCTGGACGGTCGCCTGCTCCCCTACGACTACCTCGTGATCGCGTCCGGGACCACGCCCCGGCCCGACCAGACGCCCGGGATGCTCGGGCCGCAGTGGCGGCGGAGCATCTTCGACTTCTACACGCTCGACGGCGCGAAGGCGCTGGCCACGGCGTTGCGGCGGTTCCGCGGTGGGCGCCTCGTGGTCCACGTGACCGACATGCCGATCAAGTGCCCGGTCGCGCCCCTCGAGTTCACGTTCCTCGCCGACGACTGGCTGCGCGAACGCGGGCTGCGCTCGCACACCGACCTCGTGTTCGTGACGCCGCTGGACGGTGCGTTCACCAAGCCGATCGCCTCCGAGCGTCTCGGGTCCATGCTCTCCGACCGCGGCGTCGCCGTGGAGCCGGACTTCCTGGTCGAGCACATCGAGGACACGACGCTGGTCTCGTACGACGGGCGCGAGATCCCGTTCGACCTGCTCGTGACGGTGCCGTTGCACATGGGGGCCGACTTCGTCACCCGGTCCGGGCTCGGCGACGAGCTGGGGTTCGTGCCGGTGGACAAGCACACCCTGCAGTCGACGGCGGACCCGCGGATCTTCGCGGTCGGCGACGCCTCCGACATCCCCACGTCCAAGGCGGGGTCGGTCGCCCACTTCTCGGTCGACGTGCTGGTCGACAACCTGGTGGAGCTCGCGGCGGGTCGGCCCATGACGCACTCGTTCGACGGCCACGCCAACTGCTTCGTCGAGTCGGGCGACGGCAAGGCGCTCCTGCTCGACTTCAACTACGAGACGCAGCCGCTGCCCGGCACGTTCCCCGCGCCGTACCTCGGGCCGATGAGCCTGCTCAAGGAGAGCCGCGCCAACCACCTCGGGAAGCTCGCGTTCCGCTGGGTCTACTGGAACGTCCTCCTGCCCGGACGCCCCCTGCCGCTCGCACCGGCCATGTCCATGGTCGGCAAGCAAGCCCCCGCCACCACGTCCTAGAGAGAGGTGCGCCATGCCTGTCACGACCCTCGACGGTCACCAGGTCCACGTCGACGAGGAAGGGTTCCTCACCGATCTGTCCGAGTGGGACGACGAGCTCGCCACCGTGCTGGCGACGCAGATCGGCCTCACGCTCACCGACGAGCACCGCGCTGTGCTCGAGTTCCTGCGGGCCGACTTCGCGCAGCGCGGAGAGACCGCGACCCTGCGCCGCGCCTCGGCGGGCAGCGGCGTCGCGGTCAAGGACCTGTTCCGCCTGTTCCCCCAGAAGCCGGCCAAGAAGATGGCGTACGTCGCCGGCCTCCCCAAGCCCGTGGGCTGCGTCTGACCCGGCACGACGACGAGAGGCACTTCGATGACCATCACCGACACCGACACCGCGGTCGTCCCCCAGCTCGGGGGCGAGACGGCATCCGGTCGCAGGCTCGCGATCATCTGCTCCAAGGGCAACCTCGACATGGCCTACCCGGGCCTGATCCTGGCCAACGCGGCACTGGGCGAGGGCGTCGAGACCCACCTGTTCTTCACGTTCTGGGGCCTCGACATCATCACCAAGGCGACGATGGACGACCTGAAGTTCACCATGCTCGGCAACACCGCCACGCACATGCCGCAGGGCTTGGGCGGTCTGCCCGGGATGACCGCGATGGCCACCTCGAGGCTGAAGAAGGCGATCGCCGACCTGGACGTGCCCGACGTGCCCGAGTTCCTCGAGCAGATCGTCGCGTCGGGCGGGCACCTGTGGGCGTGCCGGCTGTCGGCCGACATGAACCACCTGACGCTCGCCGATCTCGACGACGACGTCGAGGGCATCATCAGCGCCAGCGACTTCATCGAGAAGACCGACGGCGCCCAGCTGCTGTTCATCTAGCCGGGAGCGGGAGGCCATGCCTCCGAGCCCGTGCCGAGACACAGGACCTGCGGCCCTAGGAGGCGTGTCTGCGCAGGGCAAATCCTGGAGTCCTCGCAGCGACGCGGGGCCCCCGGAGACGGGGTCGGACGGACTGAGGAGTGCACACCATGAACACCATGAAGGCCGGCGTCGTCCGGTCGTTCACCACCGACCTCGACGTGGCGGAGGTGCCGATCCCCACGGTGGGACCGCACGAGGCGCTGGTCCGGGTCGACTTCTCCGGCGTGTGCCACACGGACCTGCACGCTGCCCGCGGTGACTGGCCGGTGAAGCCCACCCCGCCCTTCATCCCCGGGCACGAGGGTGTCGGGCACGTGGTCGCGGTCGGGGACGCCGTGACGCGCGTCGCGGTGGGTGACCTGGTGGGCAACGCCTGGCTGTGGTCGGCGTGCGGCGAGTGCGAGTACTGCGAGACCGGCTGGGAGACCCTGTGCCCGAACCAGCGCAACAGCGGGTACTCGGTCGACGGCTCCTTCGGCCAGTACATGGTCGTCGACGCCCGCTACTGCCCGGTCATCCCCGACGGCGTCGACCCGGCGGGCGCCGCGCCCGTGCTGTGCGCGGGCGTCACCGTCTACAAGGGCCTGAAGATGACCGACACCAAGCCCGGTGAGTGGGTGCTGATCTCCGGCATCGGCGGCCTCGGGCACCTCGCGGTGCAGTACGCGGTCGCGATGGGTCGCCGGGTCGCCGCGATCGACGTCGACGAGACCAAGCTGGCGCTCGCGACCAAGCACGGCGCCGAGGTCGTGGTGAACGCCGCCGTCGAGGCGGACCCGGCCGCGCGGCTCAGCGAGCTCACGGGTGGGGTGCACGGCGCGCTCGTCACCGCCGTGAACGCCCACGCGTTCCCCCAGGCGGTCGGCGCGCTGCGTCGTGGTGGCACGGTCGCCCTGGTGGGGCTTCCGCCGGAGCAGTTCCCGCTGGACATCTTCACCACCGTGCTGTTCGGGCTCACCGTGCGAGGGTCGATCGTCGGCACCCGCAAGGACATGACCGAGGCGCTGGACTTCTACGCCCGCGGCCTGGTCAACCCGACCTACACGGTCCGCCCGCTCGACGACATCAACGCGATCTTCGCCGAGATGCTCCGCGGCGAGATCGACGGACGCATCGTCATGGACATGCGCTGACGGCTCCCCGGCGCGTCGGTGCGATGACTCTTGCGGGCGACTGGTCACGCGTATAGCGTGCTGGTTGTGCATACAGCGCAGAGCGATCTCACCGCTCGCGCCCGGATCCGGGACGCGGCCATCGAATCCTTCGCCCGCGAAGGGTTCGGGGCCTCGTTCCGGACCATCGCCGCGCAGGCCGGCGTCTCTCCCGGCCTGATCACGCACCACTTCGGCCCCAAGGAGGCGTTGCGCGAGGAGTGCGACGCCGAGGTCCTGCGCCGGTACCGCGAGATCAAGACCGACGCCGTCGATCGGCCCAGCTCCCACCTGCTCGACGGGCTCACGCATCCCGGGGCGTCGCCGACCGTGGTCGTCTACCTCCTGCGGGCGATCCACGCCGGCGGACCCGCCGCCCGGATCTTCCTCGACCGGCTCGTCGACGACGCACGCGTCGTCATGAAGCTCGGCGTCGAGAGCGGCCTCGTGCGCCCCTCGCGCGACGAGGAGGCGCGGCTGCGGTACCTCACGTACCAGACGATGGGCGCGATGCTCGTGCGGTTCCTCACCACCGAGCACGCGACCCCCGACGAGTTCGTCGCGTCGATGCGCGCCGCGGACGACGAGTTCATCCTGCCGATCCTCGAGGTCGGCACCGAAGGGTTCCTCGCGGACCGGACCATGCTCGACGACTACCTGCAGTACCTGTGGGAACCGCCGGGCGGCCAGGGCTCCCCCGCCACCTGACCCTCTCGAAGGAAGAAGCACGGCCATGAGCAGCACCGAGAACGCCATCGAGGTCGAGGGCCTCACCAAGAGCTTCGGCCGCGTCCACGCCCTGCGCGGGCTCGACCTGACGGTGCCGTCCGGACAGGTCACCGGGTTCCTCGGCCCGAACGGAGCCGGCAAGTCCACGACCATCCGCGTCCTGCTCGGCCTGATCCGGGCGGACGCGGGCCGGGCCACCGTCCTCGGCGGCGACCCGTGGTCCGACGCCGTCGGACTGCACCGGTCCATCGCGTACGTGCCGGGCGACGTGAACCTGTGGCCGAACCTCACGGGCGGCGAGGCGATCGACATCCTGGTGCGCCTGTCGGCACCGCTGGAGCCGGCTCGTAAGCAGGCCATGCTCGACCGCTTCGAGCTCGACCCGACGAAGAAGGCCCGGGCGTACTCCAAGGGCAACCGGCAGAAGGTGGCGCTCGTCGCGGCGCTGGCCTCGCGGGCCGAGCTGCTCGTGCTCGACGAGCCCACGTCCGGCCTGGACCCGCTGATGGAGGCGGCGTTCACCGAGTCGATCCGGGAGGTGAAGGCCGAGGGCCGGTCGGTGCTGCTGTCCAGCCACATCTTCGCCGAGGTGGAGAGGCTCGCCGACCGGGTGACGATCATCCGCGACGGCGTGACCGTCGAGTCGGGGACCATCGCCGAGCTGCGGCACCTGACGCGCTCGCAGGTGACCGTCGGGATCGACGCGGGCGCCGACCGGCTCGCCGCGCTGCCCGGCGTGCACGACCTGCAGCGGGCCGACGGGCACGTCACGTTCGCCGTCGACGACGCCGAGCTGCCGGCGGTGCTGGCGGCCGTGGCGAGCCTGCGCCCGCGCTCGCTCGTCGCCAACCCGCCGTCGCTGGAGGAGCTGTTCCTGCGCCACTACGGGGACCAGGGCGCCGCGCTCGAGGCCGCCGGGACGGCAGCACCTGAGGCGGCGCGGTCATGACCGCCGTCGCGACCCGCTCCCCTGCGCCGGTCGCGGCGCGGGAGCTGCGGACGCCCGCGCACGCGTTCGCCGGCCTGGGCACGGGCGTGCGCCTGGTCGTCCGCCGCAGCCGCGTCCGGCTCGTCGTGTGGGTGTACGTGGTGGTGGGCCTGTTCGCGTACGTCGGCGCGTACTACAAGACTCTGTTCGACTCGCAGCAGGCGCTGGACGACTTCGCGGCGCTGAGCAACACGCCGTCGATCCGCGCGCTCACCGGCCTCGCGGCCGCCCCGAACACCCTGGGCGGCGCCGTCTGGACGAAGATCTGGATGACCTGCGCCCTGTCGCTCGCGTTCGGGGTCGTGTTCCTGGTGACCCGCAGCGGCCGAGCCGACGAGGAGCTGGGCCGCACGGAGCTCCTGCGCGCGCGCATGCTGGGCCTGCACGCGTACTCGACCGCGTCGTGGCTGGTCAACGCCGCGCTGTGCCTCGTGTGCGGCGTCGGGGTGGCCGTCTCGTCCATCCTGCTCGGCCTCGACCCGGCCGGTGCCGGCATCACGGGTTCGCTCGTGGTGGGCGCGTCGATCGCCGCCGTCGGCGCCGTCGCGCTCGGCGTCGGGGCCGTCGCCAACCAGGTCGCGACGACGTCGCGCGGGGCCAACACCATCGGGTCGGTCGTGCTCGGCGTCTTCTACGTGCTGCGCATGATCGGCGACCTCGGCGACGGCAGGCTCACGTGGCTCTCGCCGATCGGGTGGGGGCAGGAGATGCAGCCCTGGGGCGCCAACCGCTGGTGGGTGCTCGCGCTGCTGCTCGGCCTGACCGTCGTGCTGCACCTCGTCGCCCTGCGCCTGGAAGGCCGCCGCGACCTCGGTGCCGGGCTCGTCGCCGAGCGTCCGGGTCCCGCCGGCGCGCCCGCCCGCTACGCGTCGCCGCTGGGGCTCGCCCTGCGGCTCCAGCGCGGCCCGGTGATCGGCTGGAGCCTCACCGTCGCCGTGTCGGCGCTGTTGTTCGGGTCCGTCGTCCAGGCGATGACCGCCCTGCTCGACGACTCGAGCGCCCAGAGCATCACCGGCGGCACCGGCATCGACCCGCTGGTCGCCCTCCTGGTCGAGCTCGTCGCCCTGATCGTCACCGTGTTCGCCGTGCAGTCCGCCGTGGCCCTGCGCAGCGACGAGGCATCCGGGATGGCGGAGCTGCAGCTGGCCGGCGCGATGTCGCGGTTCCGGTGGGCTGCGGGTCGGCTGGCGATCCCCGTGGTCGGGTCGGCGGTGCTCCTGGTCGTCGGCGGCGCGCTGTTCGGGGGTGCCTACGGTGCGTCGATCGGTGAGCAGGGGCACGCCTGGTCGCTCGCGCTCGCGGCCCTCGCGTACTGGCCGGCGGTCATGGTGCTCGTCGGCGTGGCGGTCGCACTGTTCGGGTGGCTGCCTCGCGCCGCGGTGGCCGGCACGTGGGCGGTGCTCGGGGCGATGTGGATCGTCGTCATCGCCGGCGACGCGCTGCACCTGCCCGGCTGGGTGCTCGACGCGCTGCCGTTCTCGGCGACGCCGTACCAGCCGGCCGAGCCGTTCACGTGGACGCCCGTGATCATCCTGACGATCGTCGCCGGCGCGCTCGTCGCGGCCGGGCTCAGCCGCTACGCCCGGCGGGACGTGCAGCCCGCCTGAGCGTGCGGCCACCGCGCGCGGTGGGACAGGATGGACGGGTCCTGCAGGAGTCCTGGCGTGACGACAGAGATGAGCACGGCATGCGTCCCGACATCGTTCCCGGCGCCGTCCTTCCCGACTACGAGCTTCCCGACCACACGGGCGCCGTGCGCAGGCTGAGCGAGATCCAGGGCGACGACCCGATGATCCTGACGCTCGCCCGCGGGCACTACTGCCCGAAGGAGCACCAGCAGCACCTCGACCTCGCCGCGATGCAGCCCAAGCTCGGCGTGGCGTACACAAAGGTCGCCACGATCGCGACGGACGAGCGCCACACGCTGCAGGAGTTCCGCTCGTCCGTGGGCGCGCACTGGCCGTTCCTGTCCGACCCCGGTCGCGTCGTCCAACGGGATCTCGACATCCAGGAGTACACGGACCCGGCGAACGACCCGATGATCCCGCACACGCTCGTGCTCAAGCCGGGGCTCGTGGTCCACAGCATCTACAACGGGTACTGGTTCTGGGGCCGGCCCTCCACCGACGACCTGTGGCGCGACCTGCGCGCCGCCTCCAGCGAGTTCCGCCCGGACTGGGACCTGAGCGTCCCCGGGCTGCGTGAGGCGTGGGACGCCGGCGACGTCTCGAAGTTCCACGGCTGGGAGCGGTGGTCGCCCGACGAGGTCCGGCGCGCCCGGGGCCTGGACTGACGCGGCCCGGCGCACGATGGCCACGCTCCTGTCGGTGAACGTCGGGCTGCCGGCGGACGTGCCGTGGCGCGGCCGGACCGTGCACACCGGCGTCTGGAAGGGCGCGGTCACCGGGCCGCGGATGGTCCGGCGCCTCAACATCGACGGCGACGGGCAGGGCGACCTCGCCGGGCACGGCGGCGAGCAGCGCGCCGTCCTCGTCTACCAGATCGAGTCCTATCGGCACTGGCAGGAGCACTTCGGGCTGGCGGAGCTCGAGCCGGGAGCGTTCGGCGAGAACTTCACCGTCGAGGGGCTCGCCGACGATGAGGTCTGCATCGGCGACCGGTACCGCATCGGCGAGGCCGAGCTCGAGGTCACCCAGCCGCGGGTCACCTGCTTCCGCGTCGGGATGCGGATGGGACAGCCGCAGCTCCCGTCGCTGCTGGTCGCCCACCACCGTCCGGGCTTCTACCTGCGCGTCCTGACCGAGGGGCACGTCGCGGCCGGCGATCCCATCGTGCGGACCAGGCGCGGGCCGCACGCACTGAGCGTCGCCGACGTCGACGCCCTCCTCTACCTGCCCGGTCACGACCCGGCGCGGCTCGAGATCGCGATGGACATCCCGGCCCTCAGCCCCGGCTGGCGCGAGTCCTTCCGGAGCATGCTCGCCGGTGGGACCGCGCAGCCCGCCGGAGTCGCCGTCGCGCCGGAGCCGTCGTGGCCGGGCTTCCGCACGCTCACGGTCACCGACGTCGTCGCCGAGACGGCCGCGGTGACGTCGTTCCGGCTCGCCGGGGACGGCGGGCTGCCCGAGTTCGTGCCCGGCCAGTTCCTCAGCCTGCGCGTGCGCGGTGCGGGCGACCCGGCGCCGGTGCGCACGTACTCGCTGTCGGGCGACCCGGACGGCGGCGACTACCGGATCAGCGTGAAGAGCGAGTCCGACGGGGTGGTCAGCTCGCGCCTGCGCGAGCTGCTGCACCGGGGGGACCGGATCGAGGTCGCGGCACCGCGGGGCGGCTTCGTGCTCGACGACGGCACCGGATCGGTCCTGCTCATCTCCGCGGGCATCGGGCTGACCCCCGTGCTCGCGATGCTGCACCGGCTCGCGAGCGAACCCAGCGCCCGCGAGGTGTGGTGGATCCACACGACCCACGACGGGCGCAGCCACGCCTTCGCCGCCGAGGCCGCGGACCTGCTCGCCCGCCTGCCGGCGGCACACCGTCTCGTGTACTACACGACGCCGAGCGGTCCGCTGCCCCCCGGGGTCCGTGCGGGACGGCTCACCGCGGAGGTGGTCGCCGGCCTGGGCCTGCCGACCGACGCGCACGCGTACGTCTGCGGCCCCGAGACGTTCATGGACGACGTCGTCGCCGCCCTGGCCACGGCGGGCCTCGACCCGGCCCACGTCCACACCGAACGCTTCGGCTCACGCTCCCCGATCAACCCCGGGGTCGTCCGGGCCGACCCGCCGCCGCCCCACCAGCCTCCCGGGCCGGCCGGCGCGGGTCCGCAGGTGACCTTCGCGCGCTCCGGCCTCTCGGCCGGCTGGTCGGAGGGCTACGACTCCGTGCTCGAGCTGGCGGAGGCGTGCGACGTGCCCACGCAGTGGTCGTGCCGCACGGGGGTCTGCCACACGTGCGTGACGGCCGTGCTGTCCGGGTCGGCGTCGTACGGGACGCCGCCGCTCGAGCCGCCGGCCGCCGACGAGCTGCTCATCTGCTCGGCACGCCCCACGACGGACCTCGTCCTCGACCTCTGACGGTCAGCGGACGAGCTGCTGACCGCCGTCGATGTCGTACGTCCCCCCGGTCAGGGCGGTGTTGGCCATGACGTGCACCGCCAGCGCCGCGACGTCGTCCGGCCCGACCACCCGACCGATCGGCAAGGTCGCGCGCAGCTCGTCGCGGCGCTCGTCGAGCCTGTCGCCCAGCAGCGACGCCGACAGGGGCGTGTCGACGAAGCCGGCGGCGATGAGGTTGACCCGCACCGGGGCGATCTCGATCGCGAGGTTCGCCGCGAGGACGGGCAGCGCCGCGGTCATCGCCGCGGTGATCCCCAGGCCGACCCCCGGCCGCCGGGCACCGGTGCCGCCCATGAACAGCAGGGTCCCTCCCGGGCGGATCCTGCCGGCGGTGTAGCGGGCGACGCCGAGCATCACCATCGGGTGCTCGGCGATGGCGCGGCGCACGTCCTCGAAGTCCATGTCGACCAGCGGCGCGTAGTAGGGAGCACCGGCGGTCACCATGACGTGGTCGATCGGCGTGTCGAGCCCGTCGAAGAACCCCTCCAGGGCGGCGAGGTCGTTCGCGTCGAACGCGGCGACGCTCCGGGCACCGACCTCGTCGGCGGCGCTCCGGAGCCGGTCGGGATCGCGAGCCGTCAGGATCACGTCGGCCCCCTCGGCGCGCGCGCGCCGCGCCGTCGCCAACCCGATGCCCGCGCTCCCGCCGACGACGACGACCGTCTGCCCGGCCAGCGCCGGCTCGTGGGCCGCCGGGCTCATCGGGCGATCTCGCCGCGCAGGGCCTTCAGCGCGGAGACGTAGATCTCCGAGAAGGTCGGGAACKGCTGGATCGTGTCGGCCAGCACCTCCAGGGGCACGTGGGCGCGGATGGCCAGCGTGGCCTGCTGCAGCCACTCGCCCGCCTCCGGTCCGAGCGCGTAGGCGCCGGTCAGCCGCTCGCCGTCGCTGACGAGCGTGAGGAACCCGTTGCTGTCGGCGTAGGCGCGCGTGTAGGTCGACGTCTTCGCCACCCCGGACACCGGGACGGTCGCCTGGAAGCGGTCGTCCGCGAGGCCCACCGCCGCCGCCTGCGGGTCGGTGTACGTCACCCGCGGGACGGCCTCGTAGCTGGCGGCCCGTCGCTCCCCCAGGATGTTCGCCGCGACCACGTCGCCCTGGTACTTGCCGACGTGCGTCAGCGGCCAGAGCCCGGTCACGTCGCCGATCGCCCACAGCCCGTCGGCGACGCGCATGTGCTCGTCGACGGGCACGCCCTTGTCGTCCGGCTCGATGCCGACGGTCTCGAGGCCGAGGTCGTGCACGCGCGGGCGCCGTCCCGTGGCGACGAGCAGCTTGTCGCCCCGCAGCTCGCGCCCGTCGTCGAGCTCGAGCACGTAGTCGTCCCCGTCGTGCCGCGCTCGGGCCACACCGGCCCCCAGGACGAGCTCGACGCCCTCGCCCCGCAGCACCTCACCCAGCGCCTCGCCCAGGGGCGCGGGCTCCCGCCCGAGCACGTGCGTGGACCGGTCGACCAGGACCACCTCGCCCCCGAGCCGGCGGACCACCTGCGCGATCTCCACCCCGACCGGGCCGCCGCCCATGATGAGCAGGCGGCGCGGGACCGCCGTCATGGAGGTGGCCTCGCGGCTGGTCCAGAGGCCGTCCAGGTCACGCAGCCCGGGCACCGGCGGCACGATCGGCGAGGCGCCGTTGGCGAGCACGATGTGGTCGGCGGTGTGCCGGACGCCGTCGACCTCCACGGCACCGGGTCCGACGAGCCGTCCGTCGCCCCGCAGCAGGTCGATGCCGTTGTCCGCGAGCCACGTGACCTGACCGGCGTCGGAGTAGTCCGACACCTGGAAGTTGCGCCAGGCGAAGACGGCCTCGAGGTCGATGTCCGCCGTCGCCGCGGCCTCGCGTGCCGCATGGACCGCCTCGCCGGGCCGCAGCAGGGTCTTCGACGGGATGCACGCCCAGTAGGAGCACTCCCCGCCCACGAGCTCCCGCTCGACGACGGCCACGCGCAGGCCGCCCTCGGCCAGCGCGCCCGCGCAGTGCTCACCGGGCGAGCCGCCGCCGAGGACGATGACGTCGTAGTCGGCGCTCATGTCGGCAGCTCGTCGCCGGCGCGCTCGCGGACCATGTACAGCGCGTACCAGTCGGGCCAGTCCGCGTCCGCCTCGCCCGTGCGTGCTTCGTGCTCGCCGTGTGCCGCCGCCGCGCGCCGCAGGGCGTCGGCGAGGTCGCTCACGGACTCGTAGCGCGTGTCCATCGGGCTCACCCCCTCATCGGCCGGGCAGGCGGGTCTTGATCTCCTGGAGCAGCCACCCGTTGCCGTCCGGGTCGCTGAACGCGACGAACGAGCCGTAGTCCGCGTGGCCCGGCGCCGCGCCGCTCTCCCGCCCCGCGGTGCCGGCGTGATGGAAGATGCCGGTCACGTCGTGGAACGGCTCGCTCACCTCGACGCCCCGCTGGACCAGGTCGGCGCGCGCCGCGTCGATGTCGTAGACGGACAGCTGCAGGCCCTCGAACGAGCCGGGCGCGGCGTTCGTCAGGCCCGTGCCGAAGATGATCGAGCAGGCCGACCCGGGCGGCGTGAGCTGCACGACCCGGTAGCCGTCGTCGACCGCGAGGTCGGCGTCGAGCCGCCAGCCCAGCGACTCGTAGAACGCCTTCGCCCGGTCGACGTCCGCGACCGGGACGACCACGACCTCGAGCCGGAACTGGCCCGGCTCCACGGGCGGGCTCCCGGCGGTGCTGGCACTGCTCGCCTCGCTGCTGGTCATCTCCGGGCTCCTTCGCGTCGGCCGCATCCGCGCGAGGTCCAGCCCCACGGGAGGGAGAGGTGAGTTGCTCGTGACACACGATGCTCCGGGCCGTCAGGACCGTCAAGGTCCCGCCCGAGGGCTGTCGTCAGGACCCGTCGAGGGTGCAAGGTGACGACATGCCGTGGTTCCCGGAGTTCGTCTCCGCCGCCGAGCTCGCCCGCCGGCAGGCCAGACAAGAGGGTCACACCGATCCCGTCGCGCAGTACCTGCGGGCCCTCGACACCGGTGACGCTCGCGGCCTGGAGCTCGTGTGGCCCGGCGACGTGGTGGTCCACGACCCCCGAGCCGGCGAGGTGCACGGGCACGCCCAGCTCAAGAAGTTCGTCCGCCGCAACACCTCGTGGCTCGCCGACCATCACGCCCACGTCGAGACCGTGGCGGCGACCACCGTGGGGCCGCGGGCCGTCGTGGAGATCCTGGCCCGCGTCGAGGACGACGCGGGGCGTGCCGCGGACTGGCCCGTCGCCGTCGTCGCCGAGTCGCCGGACGAGCGTTCGGTGATCTTCCGCAGCTACTGCAGCCAGTGGCCGGTCGACGGCCGGCGGCACGTCCGGCCGCCCGTCCTGCCGGCGAGCCACGAGGCGCTCACCGGTGTCGTCGGCCGCTTCCACACCGCGTTGGCCGGCGGCGACGTCGACGCCGTGATGGCCGAGCTCGCCGACGACGCGTACCTCCGCGAGTCCTTCGGGCCGCACGGCACCCACCGCGGGAGCGACGAGCTGCGCGCGTACTTCACGACGAGCCTCGGCGCGGGCGGGGGCATCGAGCTCGAGCCCTGCACGGTGACCGACGACGGCGAGCGGTGCGCGGTCGAGTACACCTGCGTCCGCTGGGGCGACCGCGACCTCCCCCCGCAGGCGGGCGTCGCGGTCTACGAGCGGGACGCGGACGACCGGCTGACCGCGGTGCGCCTGTACGACGACATCGAGCCTCCGGCGGGGCACGGCTGAACGGCGTGCCCTTCCGCCGGTCCGAGCTCGAGTCGTTCCGCGGGGCGACCCTGCCCGACCTCCTCGGGGACCCCACGCGGCTGCTCTTCGTCGGCATCAACCCCGGCCTGCGCGCGGTCGCCGTCGGGGCCCACTTCGGGGGCGGCGGGAGCAACCGGTTCTATCCCGCGATCCACCAGGCGGGCATCGTCGACCGGCGGATCGACGCCTCCGCCGGCCTGCGCCCTGAGGACCTCGCGCACCTCCGCGACCGCGGGGTCGGCATCACCTCGCTCGTGCCGGGGGCGTCGGCACGCGCGGACGAGCTCAGCACGGACCAGCTGGTCGACGGAGCCCGTGCGCTCGCCGACCGCGTCGGCAGGATCGCTCCCACCGCGGTGGCGATGCTCGGGATCACCGCCTACCGGACGGCGTTCGCGGCACCGTCGGCGACCGTCGGTCGACAGCCGGACCACCTGGGCACCGGCATCGAGGTGTGGGTCGTGCCGAACCCCAGCGGTCTGAACCGGAACGTTACGCTCGCCGGCCTGGCCGCCGCGTACCGCGAGGTCGCCGTCGCCGCGGGGATCACGCCGTTCTCTCAGCCGAGGTAGGGGTCGGCCCACGCGCTGATGATGCGTGCCGCGCGCTGCGCCTGGGTGCCCTGCGTGAGGAGGTGGTCGGCGCCCTCGAGCGACACGAAGCTGCGGGGGTGCCGCGCGGCCCGGAAGATGTCGCTGGCGTTGCCGATGCCGACGGTGTTGTCGGTGGGTGAGTGCAGGACGACCAGCGCCTTGCGCAGCGTGCGAATCCGCTCGTGCAGGTCCACGGCGCGCACGTCCTCGATGAAGTGCCGCCGCAGGGTGAGGGCCTTCCCGCCGATGAGGAACGGCGCCTCCCCGTCCGCGAGGATCCGCTCGATGAGCGCGTCGTAGGTGTGCTCGACGTGCGCGGGGCTGTACGGGGCGCCGATRCTGGCCACGGCACGCACCGACCCGGTCAGGTGCGCGGCGGCGATGACCGCGGACCCCCCGAACGAGTGCCCGACCAGGAGCTGGACCTGACGTCCCGACTCGTCCATGAACCGCACCGCACGAGCCGTGTCCTCCACCTTCACGGAGAAGGAGCCGTCGCCCCAGTCCCCCTCGGAGCCGCCGAGCCCGAGGTTGTCGAAGCGCAGCATCCCGATGCCCTCGGCGGCGAGCTGCTTGCAGATCCGGCTCGCGGCCGGCGAGTCCTTGCCGAGCGTGAACCCGTGCGCGAAGACGCCCCACCCGCGGACGGGTCCCTCGGGGAGATCGACGATCCCGGCCAGCCGCGGCCCGGTCGAGCTCGCGAACCAGACCCGTTCGGCCATCTGGGGCGTCCCTCCTGTGGGCGTGGACTCGCGAGCCCAGCAGACCACAGTCCGCGGCGCCCTGGCCTCAGTAGCCGGCGCGCGCGGTCCCGTCCGTGCCGACGAACCGGGCGGCCAGCGCCTCCGACCCGCGGGCGAGCAGCGCGACGTCGGCGCCGACCAGCACGAACGATGCGCCGGCCGCGAGGTAGGAGTCGGCGACGGCCGGGTCGAACGCGTTGACGCCGACGGGGACGCCGGCACCGCGCACGGCCTCGAACGCGCGCAGCACTGCCGCGACGACGTCCGGGTGGGTCTGCTGCCCGAGCAGGCCCATCGAGGCGGCCAGGTCGGACGGGCCGACGAACACGCCGTCGACACCGTCGACCGCGGCGATCTGCGCGGCGGCCTCGACACCGGCCAGCGTCTCGACCTGCACGAACAGCGCGACGTGCTCGTCGGCGTCCGCGAGGTAGCCGTCGATGCGGTTCCAGCGTGCCGACCGCGCCAGCGCGGAGCCGACCCCGCGCCGGCCGCGCGGCGGGTAGCGCACCGCCTCGACCGCGGCACGGGCGTCCTCGACCGACGACACCATCGGCACGAGGACGTTCTGCGCCCCCAGGTCGAGCACCTGCTTGAGGGTGACGGCGTCGTTCGACGGCACGCGGACCACGGGGGTGACCGGGTAGGCGGCGACGGCCTGCAGCTGCGCGAGCACCGACTCGAGGCTGTTCGGGCCGTGCTCCATGTCGATGAGCAGCCAGTCCAGCCCGGCGTCCGCGCAGATCTCGGCCACGAGGGGGCTTCCGCTGGACACCCACATGCCGGCGAGCGGGCGGTCGGCCCGAGCCAGAGCAGCCCGGAACGTCGGGCTCAGAGGAAGCGGCACGAGATCGTCCCCATCGGTCCGTAGTCGCACAGGATGCTGTCGCCGCGGGACACCCAGACCGGGCGCGTGAAGGACCCCGCGAGGATGATCTCGCCCGCCTGCAGGCTCGCCCCGTGCTGGTGGAGCTTGTTCGCGAGCCAGGCGACGCCCGTGGCGGGGTGGTTGAGCACGCCGGCGGCGACGCCGGTCTCCTCGATGGTCTCGTTGCGGTAGAGCAGCGCGGAGACCCAGCGCAGGTCGACCTGGTCGGGCGCCATCGGCCGTCCACCCAGCACCATGCCGCCGTACGCGGCGTTGTCGGCGATCGTGTCGACGATCGTGCGGCCCTCGAGCTCGATGTGCGAGTTCAGGATCTCGAGCGCGGGCGTCACGTACTCCGTCGCGCGCAGCACGTCGAACACCGTGCAGTGCGGGCCCTCGAGCGGCGCCGACAGGACGAACGCCAGCTCCACCTCGATGCGCACGTTCGAGAAGGCGTCGAAGGGGATGATCGAGCCGTTCTCCCAGACCGTGTCGTCGAACATCACGCCGTAGTCCGGTTCCGTGATGCCGGTGGCCTGCTGCATGGCACGCGACGTCAGGCCGATCTTGCGCCCGACCAGGCGCCGGCCGGCGGCGAGGTTCCGGTCGCGCCACACGCCCTGGATGGCGTACGAGTCCTCGACCGTGGCGTCCGGGTAGCGGGCCGTGATGCGCGGGACGAGGCCGCGCGAGCGCTCCGCGCCGGACAGCTCCTCGGCGATCGCGCTGATCGTCTCGGTGCTCAGCATGCTGGCTCCTTCGTCGTCACAGGACCGGCAGGCCGAGCGTCTCGTCGGGGTGCTCGTGCTCGAGGAAGGCGGCGAGCGTGCCCATCCGGTGGCGGCGGACCGCGTGCTCGATCTCCGAGAGCGGCGCGCCACGCTCGATGAGCACGAGGATCTCCTCGTGCTCCCGCACCGACTCGCGCGCACGCCCGGGCACGAACGCGAAGATCGAGTCGCGCATGTGGGCCAGGCGGACCCACTCGCTGTCGACGATCTCCAGCAGACGCGGGTTGGCGCACTGCGAGTACAGGATGTGGTGGAACTCCTGGTTGAGGGCCGAGAACGCGCGGGGGTCGAACCGCTCGAGCGAGCGCGTCATCACCTCGTTCACGGCCCGCGCCCGGCGCAGGTCGTCCGCCGTGAGGTTCCGCGCGGCGAGCGCGGTGGCCGCGCTCTCGACGATGCCGATGGCCTGCATGGCGAAGCGGTACTGGGTGTCGTCGACCATCGACACGCGAGCGCCGACGTTGCGCTCGAACGTGACCAGCCCCTCGGCCTCGAGCTGGCGGACGGCCTCGCGGACCGGCACGACGCTCATGTGGAGCTCGTTCGCGATGGTCCCGAGGACCAGCCGGTACCCGGGCGTGAAGTCCTGCTGCGCGATGCGTTCCTTGATCCAGAGGTACGCGGTCTGCGACTTGCTCAGGCCGGTCGCCACCTTCACCTCGCCGAGCGCCACGCGTCGTACCTCGCTCTCCACTCGGCATCCATCGGGAACAGGCCCTTGATCGGGTTGCCCTCGGCGACGCGCTGGGCGACCCACGCGTCCTCGTCCTCCTGGGCCAGCGCGGCGTCCACGACCTCCTCGGCGAGGCCCGGCGGGAGCACGATGACGCCGTCGGCGTCGCCGACGACGATGTCGCCCGGCTGGATCGTGGTGCCGCCGCACGCGACGGTGACGTCGGACTCCCACGGCACGTGCTTGCGACCGAGCACGGCGGGGTGGTTCCCGGCCGACCACACGGGGATGCCGACGGCGGCGACGGCGTCGGCGTCGCGCACTCCCCCGTCCGTGACGATGCCGGCGGCGCCGCGCGCGTGGGCCCGCAGGGCCAGCACGTCGCCGAGAGTGCCCGAACCGGTCTCTCCGCGGGCCTCGATCACGAGGACCTCGCCCGGTCCGACCGAGTCGAACGCCCGCTTCTGCGCGTTGTAGCCACCGCCGTGCTGCTCGAAGAGGTCCTCCCGGTTCGGCACGAACCTCAGGGTCCTCGCGGAGCCGACGAGCTTCGCGCCGGGGTGCATCGGTCGCACGCCGTCGACCGTGACGTTGTTCAGCCCTCGCCTGCGCAGCTGCGCGGACAGCCCGGCGACGGGGGCGCGCAGCAGCTTCTCGCGCAGCTCGGGGGCCAGCCCTTCGGGGCCCAGCCCGGCGGCGTCGCGGGAGCCCCACGCCTCGGTGCGCTGGAGGTCGTCGACGGCGGGCAGCGAGCCGAGCGCACCGTCGAACGGCGCGTCGCCTGAGGTGACCGTCGTGACCAGGCGCCCCGTGGTCGGGGCACCGGCAGCGGTGGGGGCGTCGACCTCGATCTCGACGACGTCCCCGGGGACGAGGACGCTCGAGCCCGCGGGCGTGCCCGTGAGGATCACGTCGCCGGCCTCGAGCGTCAGGTGCTGCGAGAGGTCGGCGACGACCTGGGCCAGGGGGAACAGCAGGCCGGCGGTCGTGTCGTCCTGCACCAGACGCCCGTTCACCCACGACCGGACCCGCAGCGCGCCGGGGTCGACGGCCCGCGCGTCCAGGAGACCCGGGCCGATCGGCGTGAAGCCATCGCCGCCCTTGGAGCGGAGGTTGGAGCCGCGGTCGTTGGCGCGCAGGTCGTACAGCCCGAGGTCGTTCGCCGCGGTGACCCAGCCGACGTGGCCCCAGGCCTCGTCGAGCCCGACCCGCCGGGCCGGCGTGCCGATGACCAGCGCGATCTCGCCCTCGAACGCGAGCAGCTCGGTGCCGGCCGGCCGCTCGACCACTCCCCCGGACGCCGCGACCGAGCTGGACGGCTTGAGGAAGTACGACGGGTCGGCGGGCCTGCGACCGCGCTGGTCGGCGCGCGAGGCGTAGCTGAGGTGGACCGCGACGATCTTGCCGGGGCGACGGGGCAGGGCCCCGAACCGCGGGTCCGCGCCCTCGTCCGTCGTCATCGACCCTCTCCCGGCGTCACGTCGCGGATCATATACGATCATCGACGGCGCGGGCAAGGACCCGGCGGACGAGGGGCGCCCCGCCGTCACGTCAGCAGCTGGGCCATCTTCTTGGCGATCAGCTCGGTGGCGCGCCGAGGGGCGAGCCGCGACAGGCGATCGAGCCCGCGGGCGTCGCTGCCGATGCACACGCGGTACGGGCCCGTGCGCACGGCGTCCACGATCTTCGCCGCCGCGACGCTGGGCTTGGTGAGCGAGGCCTCCATCGCCGACGTGTCGGCACCGGCCCCGGGGATCGCCGAGCCGGAGTTCTCCGCGATCCCGGTGGCCACGCCGCCGGGGAACACGACGGTGACGGCGACCGGCGTGCCGCGCAGCTCGGCGTAGAGGGCCTCGGTGAACAGCTTCACCGCCGCCTTCGACGCGCCGTAGGCGGCCTGCCCGGGCACGGGTGCGAGAGCACCCATGCTCGAGACGTTCACGAGGCACGCCGCCGGCCGGGACTGCAGCTGGGGCAGGAACGCGGTCGTCATGTTGACCACGCCCCAGAAGTTGACCGCCATGACCTTCTCGATCTCGGCGTGCGTCAGGTCGGCCACCTTGACGAACTTCTGGATGATGCCGGCCACGTTGATCAGCCCGTCGACCCGCCCGTGCACGGCCAGCACGTCGCCGACCAGCGCGGTCACCGCCGCCGCGTCGCTGACGTCGACCGTGTGCAGGGTCAGCCGGTCGGCTGCGCCGGCCACGCGTGCGGTCTCGGCGAGCGCGCTCTCGCGCAGGTCCACCGCGGCGACGCGACCGCCCTCACGCAGCAGGGCGAGGACGACCTCGCGGCCGATGCCGTTGCCGCCGCCCGTGACGACGAAGACGTTCCCCTGGATCTCCATGGCCGATCAGCCCTTCGCCATGTGGCGGGCGGCGCGCAGGCCGAAGACGGCGGCCGGTCCGATGGTCGAGCCCGGGCCCGGGTAGGTGCGGCCCATGACCGACGCCGAGTTGTTCCCGGCGGCGTACAGGCCGGGGACGACGGTGCCGTCCTCGCGCAAAGCGCGGCCGTCCGGGTCGGTGACGACCCCGCCCTTGGTGCCGAGGTCGCCGAGCACCACCCGGTAGGCGACGAAGGGGCCCTTCTCGATCGGGCCCAGGTTGGCGTTGGGGTGGACGGTCGGGTCGCCGTAGTAGCGGTCGTAGGCCGAGTTGCCGCGGCCGAAGTCACCGTCGACACCGGACCGTGCGAAGCCGTTGAAGCGCTGGGTCGTGGCCGCGAGGCGGGCCGGCTCGACGCCGATCTTGCGGGCCAGGGCGGCGATGCTGTCCGCCTTCACCTCGATGCCCGCCGCGCGCATGGCCTTGACCGCGCGGGGGTCCATGGCGAACGTCCGGAAGTAGCGCCGGATGTTGCGCGCCTCGAGGATCAGCCAGTACGGCCCGGCACCGCCGTCGCGCTCGAGCATGTCGTGGCCGAGGTCGACGTAGGACTCGGACTCGTTGGCGAACCGGTCACCACGGGAGTCGACCATGATCGAGTAAGGCATCGAGCGCTCGCCGACGATGAACGACGGCCGACCCTCGGGCGGTGCGGCCAGCGAGGCCCCCCACCACGCCTCGTCCATGAGCTCGACGGCCACACCGATCTCCTGCGCCGCCGCGATCGGCACCCCGATGTTCCCCAGGTTGCCCGACGGAGCGCCGTCGATGCCGTGGTACTTCTGGCGCCAGTCCGTGTTCCCCTCGAACCCGCCACCCGCGAGCATCACGCCGCGGTTCGCGCGGATGGTCACCGGTCCGCCGTCGCGCTGCACGCGGATGCCGACCACGCGGCCGTCCTCGACGAGCAGCTCCTCGAGGGGTGAGCTGAACCAGAGCGGCACGCGGCGCTGGACCACCAGCGCGTGCCCGAACGCCGTCGCCCACGCGTTGCCGATGCCGACCAGGCGCTTGCCCGTCACCACGCCGCCGAGGATCCGCGAGACGACCTTCACGCCGCGGACCATGCCCGACGCCGTGGACCAGGAGCGGCTCAGCAGCCAGACGTCGTCCGTCTTCGCCGGCAGCGGGACGGCGCCGCGCAGGGTCTGCCACCACGGTCCGAGGATCTTCGAGTCGAGCGGCTCGACCTCGATCGAGCGCCCGATCTTGCCGCCCGGCAGCTCGGGGTAGTAGTCGGGGTAGTCCGTCGCGCGGGCGAACGTGACACCGAACTTCTCCGCGGTGGCCACGAAGTCACCGACACCGTCGACGAACGCCTCCTTGCGCGCGCGCGTCGAGGCCAGCCCGACCTCGCCGACGCACGCCTCCAGGTAGGTCAGCGCCTCCTCGCGGGAGTCGCCGACGCCGTCGCGGTGCATGAGGGGGTTGTCGGGCATCCACATGCCTCCCCCGGACATCGCCGTGGAGCCACCCCACTTGTCGGTCGACTCGACCATGAGCACCGACAGCCCTTCGTCGACGGCGCCCATCGCCGTGGCGAGGCCGGCCGCTCCCGTCCCGACCACGACGACGTCGTAGAGGTGCTCCACGGGGGTCCTCGGTGCCATCACGTGCTCCTCTCGGCAAACCGGACAACACTGTCCGGATCTAGGATGCAGCATGCCTCCCGCTCGACGAGCCGTCAACCGTGGCCCCGCCGCGGCGCCCGAGAACCGCACCGCGATCCTCGAGGCGGCGCGGCGCCTGTTCGCCGAACGCGGCTTCCTCGTGCCGCTCAGCACGATCGCCAAGGAGGCCGGCGTCGGGCAGGGCGTGCTCTACCGGCACTTCCCCACCCGGTTCGAGCTGGCGTTCGCCGTGTTCGAGGACAACTTCGTCGAGCTCGATCGCGCTGCCTCCACGGGCGGCCCGGACGCGTTCGGTGCGCTGTGGTCCGTGCTCCTCGAGCAGACCGTGCGGGAGGCCGCGTTCGTCGAGATGGTCGTCGAGGCCCGCCGGTCCCAGCCCGCCTACGACGGCGACGACCGCCTGCGCGCCCTCATCGAACGCACCCTGCCCGAGGCGCGGGCCGCCGGGCGGGTCCCGGTCGGCACGCAGATCGAGGACGTCCTGCTGGCGTGGCGGATGGTCTTCGGCGTCGTGGCGACGGCCGAGTCCGCCGATCGCGCGCGCGCCGACGTGGCGCGGGTGGTCGCGTTCTTCGATCCGAGCCGCTGAGCCGCCGCCGACTACAGGTGTTCGACGAGCGTCTGCAGGTGACGTGCTCGGGCTCCTGCACGACCACGGCCCGGGGAGCCTGATGAACCCGGTCGGCGGGCGGGTCCGGGCCATCGACGACCCCGCGATCACCGCGCTGCGGCGCCACTACACCTGACGCGCGACTCAGCCGCCGAGGAGGAGCGTCGAGGCCGCAGCGAGCAGCGGCCCGACGACGAGGATCCCGGTCTGCAGCTCGCCCAGGAGCGTGGCGTCGAGCCCGAGCTGCGCCTGGGTCGCCTGCCGTTGCTGCAGCTCGCCGCGGACCGAGTCGGCGTCCGACCCACCGACCGGAGCAAGAACGCGCAGCAACGCGCGAGCCTCGAGACGGAGCGCGTGGCGGGGAACCGCGTACGCGCCGCCGACCAGGGCCGTCCCGACGACCCCGAACGTGAGCACCGTGACGGGCGTGACGGGCGCGGCACCGTGCAGCGGCGTGAGCTGCGCGGAGGCCCCGAGGGCGAACGTCGACAGCGCGATGAGCGCACCCAGAGGAGGCAGCAGGCCGATCGTGAGCTCACGCAGGCGCAGATAGTCGTCGACGCGACGCCCGAGGACCGACAGCGCCGRCACGGCCAGGACGGCGTCGCGGACACCCAGCAGAGCGATCACGACGGTCGTCGAGCCGACGACCGCCCAGACGGTGAGCACCGGCCCGCGCCAGCTGACGCCGCTCAGGTCGAGAACCACGGAGGCCACGGCCAGCACGGCGACGACTGCCACGGTGACGGCTGCGAGCGCCCGGATCGGACCCCACCGCACCGGGCGGACGTCGGCGACGTCGGCCGAGCGCCGGAGCCCCAGCACGAACACGGCGGCGGAGCTGGTGGACAGCGCGACCGCCAGGCCGGACCAGACCACGACCCAGTCGCGGTCGGCGGCACCCGGGTGGTCGGCGATCGCCGAGGCGGCGACACCCACACCCAGGAGGAACCCGACCAGCACCACGACCGCCGGGAGTCGAGCGTCACGGGACCGGGTCACCCGGCCAGCCTGCTCGCACCGACGGGGTTCTCGCCAGCACGTCGGGGACMCGTTCGGGGGATGCGTCGCCCGGTCTTCTGGCGTAGAACGGATCGCATGTTCGAAGAAGGTCAGCTCTACGCCCCCGTCACCGCGGACGAGGATGGCAAGGCCACGGTGCACCTCGCCGACGACCACCCCGGCGCGAACGACCCCGAGTACCGCCGCCGCCGCAACGAGATCGCCGCCCCGGCGCTCGCGTGGCAGCCCGGGGACCCGGTGCCGCGCGTCGAGTACACGGACTCCGAGAACGCGATCTGGCGCACCGTGTGCCGCGAGCTCGCGCCCAAGCACGAACGGCTCGCGATCCGCGGCTTCCTCGAGGGCAAGGAGGCGCTCGCCCTGCCGACGGACCACGTGCCCCAGCTCGACGAGGTCAGCGCGGGCCTCGGTCCGCTCAGCGGGTTCACGCTCCACCCCGCCGCCGGGCTGGTGCCCCTCGACGTGTTCTACGGGTCGCTCGCCGACGGGGTCTTCCACTCCACCCAGTACCTGCGTCACCCGTCGCAACCGCTGTACACGCCGGAGCCGGACATCATCCACGAGGTCGTGGGGCACTGCAATCTGCTCGCCAACCCCGCGATCGCCGAGGTCAAGCGCCGTGCCGGGGAGGCCGCGCGACGGTGCGAGACGCCCGAGGGCCTGCAGTACGTGGCCGACGTCTTCTGGTTCACCATCGAGTTCGGGGTGATGTACGAGCACGGCGAGCTGCGCGCGTACGGCGCCGGCCTGCTCTCGTCCTACGGCGAGATCGAGGAGTTCCGCGGGGCCGACGTCCGGCCGGTCGACTTCCACGCGATGGCCACGCTGGAGTACGACATCTCCCACTACCAGCCGATCCTGTTCGCGTGCGACGGCATGGGCGAGCTCACCGACCGGGTGGGCGGCTTCTTCGCCGACTTCGACGACGACACCCCGGCCCGGCTCGCCCGTGCCGCCGCGCTGACCGCCCGCTGACCGCCCGCCCGGCACGGACGGACCGCATGGACGAGCGGGGCGCCGACCACTGGGTGGTCCACCGCGACCGGTACGACGGCATGTACGAGCCGTTCCAGAGAGCCCTGCTGTCCGCGGCGGGGATCCGCCGCGGCGAGGACGTGCTCGACGTGGGCTGCGGGTACGGCACGACGACGCTGGCCGCCGCGGCGCTCGCGCGACCCGGCACGGTCACCGGCATCGACGTGTCGCCCACCATGCTCGCGCTGGCGCGGACGAGCGCCGCGGGCACGAGCACCGTCTCGTTCGTCGAGGACGACGCCCAGACCCATGTCTTCCCGGCGTCGTCGTTCGACGTCGTGCTCTCGCGGTTCGGTCTGATGTTCTTCGCCGACCCGGTCGCGGCGTTCACCACGCTCCGGCGGGCGACCCGACCCGGGGGTCGCCTGGCCTTCGTGTCCTGGCGGTCGCCGGCGCACCAGCCCTGGTTGTGCGTCCCCGGAGCGGCCGTCGCGCGTTACGTCGAGCTCCCCGACCTGACCAACGGTGGCGGACCGGGCATGTTCGGCCTCGCCGACCCCGACCGCGTGCGGGCCGTGCTGCAGGCCGCGGGGTGGACGTCCGTCGAGCTGGAACCCCTGACCATCCCGCTCCGGCTCGGGAGCTCGCCCCAGGACGCGGTGTCGTTCCTCCGGAGCGGATCCCTCGGTGGCCGGACCCTGGACGGCACCGACGAGGACACCGAGGCGCGCGCACTGGCCGACGTCCGGGCGGCGATGGCTCCGTACACCGTGTCGGACGGGGTCCGGCTCGACGCGAGCGTCTGGCTCGTGCAGGCGCGGGCCTGACCGACCGCCCCGGTCAGACGGGTTGCCGGTCCCGGACGACGAGCAGGTGCTGCCGGAAGAACGCCGCGAGCTCGTCCGTGGCGTCGAGCGGCAGGACGGCTGCGACGTACTGGTCGGGCCGGACGACGACGACGCACCCGGCGCGGTCCACGCCCCGCGCCTCGAAGATGTCGTCGGTCGGGTGCGTGGCGAAGACGTTCTCGTGGTCGACGAGCCCGAACGGCCCGGTGCGCGGCCGGAAGAGCTCGGGCACGGCGGCGACGTCGACGTCGACGTGCGGCTGCTGGTAGACGACCTTGATGTCGAGGACGCTGTCGACGTCCTCCCCCGCCCGCGTGTGGGCGAGCACCGGGGAGTCCGGCGAGCCGGCCATCCAGTCGGCCCACGCGGTCAGCGCGGCGGCCCCGTGGTCGGCGAACGCGTAGACGCGCCACCGGCCGTCGGCGCGGTGCCCGTGCCCGAGGTGCAGGGGATTCGAGTCGGCGACGCGGACCACGGGCGCGGCCTTGAACCGCTTCCCGACCGGGAAGCCCGCGGCGAGCGCCTGGTGGTCCGGCTCGGCGACCAGCATCGACGGCGGGTACTGCGTCATGAACCCGAAGAGGAACTCCGTGGTCCGCACGTAGAAGTCCGCGAGCTCGGCGGGGTCGGTGACCTCCTCCGGCTTCTTCGCCATGAGCGCCGACCACTGCTTGTCGAAGTCGATGAGGTTCTGGGCGATGACCTGGCGCTCGGCGGAATAGGTGGCCAGCAGGCTCTCCGGGCTGCGACCCGACAGGACGTAGCCGAGCTTCCAGCCGAGGTTGAAGCCGTCCTGCATGGACACGTTCATGCCCTGACCGGCCTTCGCGCTGTGGGTGTGGCAGGCGTCGCCCTCGATGAAGACGCGCGGGGTGCGCGTGCCGATCTCCTCGAGCGGGACGTCGTCGAACCGGTCGGTCACGCGGTGGCCGACCTCGTAGACGCTGTGCCAGGCGACGTCCTTCACGTCCAGCGTGTACGGGCGCAGGATCGCGTTCGCGTGGGCGACGATCTGCTCGACGGTCGTGCTGCGCAGCGCGTCGTGGTTCTCCGGCCGGACCTCGCCGAGGTCCACGTACATGCGGAACAGCTGACCGCCCTCGCGAGGGATGAGCAGGATGCTGCCGCCGGAGCCGGACTGGATCGCGCACTTGCGGCGGATGTCCGGGAAGTCGGTCACGGCGAGGACGTCCATCACCCCCCACGCGTGGGCCGCGCTGCCACCGATCGCGGTGCAGCCGATGGCCCGCCGGACCCCGCTGTGCGCGCCGTCGGCTCCGACCACGTACCTCGCGCGGACGACCTTCTCGCTCCCCGCGTCCGCACCCGACGTGCGCACGAGACGGACGGTGACCGGGTGCTCGCCGGAGTCGGCGATCTCGAGGTCGCGGAACTCGTAGCCGTAGTCGGGCGCCATCCGCGTCGGGGCGTTCGCCATGAACTCGGCGAAGTAGTCGAGGACGCGCGCCTGGTTGACGTACAGGTGGGGGAACTCGCTGATCCCGGACGGGTCGTCGGGCGTCCGCTCGCCACGGACGATCCGCGTCGGGTCGGCCGGGTCCGGGTGCCAGAAGCAGACCTCCATGACGCGGTAGGACTCCTCGGCGATCCGCCCCGCGAAGCCGAAGGCCTGGAACGTCTCGACGCTGCGCGGCTGGATCCCGTCCGCCTGGCCGATCGCCAGCCGCCCCTCGCGTCGGTCGACGACCCGCGTGGTGATGTCCGGGAACTGCGACAGCTGCGCGGCGGTGATCATGCCGGCCGGTCCGGTGCCCACCACGAGGACGTCGACCTCGTCGGGAAGCTCGTCGGGACGGTCGAGGCCGACGCCTGACGCGGGCTGGACGCGCGGGTCGCCGGAGACGTAACCGTGGTGGTGGAACTGCATGGGACCGACTCCCCTGACGTCGATGTCGAGGTTGACGGATCGTATACTATCGCCCTGAGCCGCAACGACGCGGTCGACCCTGGTCCGGGAGGCCCTGCTCCATGCCGACGGTTTCCGCACACGTCGCCGTCACGCTCGCCGCCCACGTCGACCACGTCTTCGGGGTCATGGGCAACGGCAACGCGTACTTCCTCGACGCCCTGACGTGCCAGACCGACGCCCGCTTCATCCCCGTCCGGCACGAGGCCGGCGCGGTCGTCGCCGCCGACGCGTTCCACCGGTCCTCCGGCAGGCTCGCCGCGGCGACCACGACGTACGGCGCCGGGTTCACCAACACCCTCACGGCCCTCGCGGAGGCCGTGCAGGCGCACGTGCCGCTGGTCCTCGTCGTCGGCGACGAGCCGACGTCCGGACCGCGACCCTGGGACGTCGACCAGATCGCGATGGCCTCGGCCGTCGGTGCCCGCACCTACACCGTGGGCCGCACCGACGCCGCCGCCACGACCGTCATCGCCGTCGAGCACGCCCTGACGTACCGGGTGCCCACCGTGCTGGCGATCCCCTACGACGTCGCGACCCTGGACACCGGCCCGGTGCCCGAGACGCCGATCCCCCGCCTGCCCGCCCCGCTCGCGGTGCGCGGGGCGTTCGCCGACGGCGTCGTGCGGGAGATCGCCTCCGCCCTCGCCGGAGCGCGCCGGCCGCTGCTCCTCGCGGGGCGCGGCGCCTGGGTGGCCGACGCGGGCAAGACGCTCGGCGCCATCGCGGACGCGACCGGGGCGCTGACCACGACGACGGCGCTCGGGCGCGGGATCTTCCCCCGCAGCGAGTTCGACCTCGGCGTCGCCGGCGGGTTCGGCGCGGACGAGGCGATGGCGCTGGTCCGCGAGGCCGACGTCGCGGTCGTCGTGGGTGCCTCCCTCAACCAGTTCACGATGCGGTTCGGCGACCTCTTCGCCCCCGGGTGCCGGGTCTTCCAGGTCGACGTCGCACCCGCGGCGACCCACCCGCACGTCGGCGGGTACGTCCGCGGGGACGCGGCCGTCGTCGCGTCGGCGATCCTCGACGAGCTCGACGGCGCGGAGCCCAGYGGGTGGCGGGAGTCCGTCGACCTCACGGCAGCGCAGCGGCACGAGCCCGGCGACGGGATCGCCGACGACGGCCGGCTGGACCCGCGCTCCGCGGCCGCCCGCCTCGCCGAGCTGCTGCCCGAGGACCGGGTGGTCGTCTCGGACGGCGGCCACTTCCTCGGCTGGTCGAACATGTACTGGCCGGTGGCCGCCCCGGACCGGATGGTGATGGTCGGCACCGCGTTCCAGGCGATCGGGCTCGGCTTCCCCAGCGTCGTGGGCGCGGCGCTCGCCCGGCCCGAGGCCACGGTGGTCCTGACGACCGGCGACGGCGGCGGGCTCATGGCCCTGTCGGACCTCGAGTCGGCGGTGCGCGTGGCGGGCGGTCGCGGGATCGCGGTCGTCTGGAACGACGGGGCCTACAGCGCGGAGGTGCACCTCTACGCGCGCAAGGGGCTGTCCCGGGAGCCGATGCTCATCCCCGACGTCGACTTCGCCGGCGTGGCCACCGCGCTCGGCGCCCAGGGCGTCGCCGTCCGGTCGGTGGAGGACCTCGACGCGCTGACGGAGTGGCGCTCCCGACCGGCCGGCGAGCGCCCGTTCCTGCTCCTCGACCTGCGCATCTCCGGCGCGGTGGTCGCGCCGTTCTGGGAGGAAGTCTCCCGGGCGAGCGGCTGACCTCGCCCGCCGCACCAGCCACGAGCAGACGACCGCACCCCGAGAGGCGACCCATGGGCGAGACCACCCCCCGCCACCTGCCCGCCGACCTGCCCGAGCGGATCCAGCACTACATCGGCGGCGAGCACGTCGACTCCGCCGACGGCGCGACGTTCGAGGTCCTCGACCCSGTCTCSAACGAGACGTACCTGCRCGCCGCCGCGGGCAGGGCGGCGGACGTCGACCGGGCYGTCSSCGCSGCCCGRCACGCGTTCGAGAASGGKCCCTGGCCGCGGATGCTGCCGCGCGAGCGCTCCCGGGTCCTGCACCGCGTCGCCGACATCGTCGAGTCGCGCGACGCCCGCCTGGCCGAGCTCGAGAGCTTCGACTCGGGCCTGCCGATCACCCAGGCCCTGGGTCAGGCCCGCCGCGCCGCCGAGAACTTCCGGTTCTTCGCCGACCTGGTCGTCGCCCAGACCGACGACGCCTTCAAGGTCCCGGGCCGGCAGCTCAACTACGTCAACCGCAAGCCGATCGGCGTCGCCGGGCTGATCACGCCGTGGAACACCCCGTTCATGCTCGAGTCGTGGAAGCTGGGACCCGCGCTGGCGACGGGGAACACGGTCGTCCTGAAGCCGGCGGAGTTCACGCCGCTGTCGGCGTCCCTGTGGGCCGGGATCTTCGAGGAGGCGGGCGTGCCCACGGGCGTGTTCAACCTCGTGCACGGTCTGGGCGAGGAGGCGGGCGACGCGCTGGTCAAGCACCCGGACGTCCCGCTGATCTCGTTCACGGGCGAGAGCCGGACCGGGCAGCTCATCTTCGCGAACGCGGCGCCGGCCCTGAAGGGCCTGTCGATGGAGCTCGGGGGGAAGTCCCCCGCCGTCGTGTTCGCCGACGCCGACCTCGAGGCGGCGATCGACGCGACGATCTTCGGGGTGTTCTCGCTCAACGGCGAGCGGTGCACGGCGGGCAGCCGGATCCTGGTCCAGCGCGACATCTACGACGAGTTCGTCGAGCGCTACGCGGCCCAGGCTCGGCGGGTCGTCGTCGSCCCCCCGCACCTGCCGAGCACCGAGGTCGGAGCCCTGGTGCACCCCGAGCACTACGACAAGGTCATGGGCTACATCGAGATCGGCCGGACCGAGGGTCGCCTCGTCGCGGGCGGCGGGCGGCCCGACGGGTTCCCGACGGGCAACTACGTGGCACCGACCGTCTTCGTCGACGTGCCGCCGGACGCCCGGATCTTCCAGGAGGAGATCTTCGGCCCGGTCGTGGMCATCACGCCGTTCGACACCGACGAGGAGGCGCTCGCGCTGGCCAACGGCGTGAAGTACGGGCTCGCCGCCTACGTGTGGACCAACGACCTGCGGCGGGCGCACACCTTCGCCCAGGCGGTCGAGTCGGGGATGGTCTGGCTCAACAGCAACAACGTCCGTGACCTGCGGACCCCGTTCGGCGGCGTCAAGGCCTCCGGGCTCGGCCACGAGGGCGGCTACCGGTCGATCGACTTCTACACCCACCAGCAGGCCGTGCACGTGACGCTCGGCGAGGCGCACAACCCGACCTTCGGAAAGGGACACTGACGTGAGCGCGACCCCGGACCCCATCCCGACGCCGTCGTCCCCGCCGCCGGACATCCTGCGCGCCGCGTCGATGGAGCTCGTCGTCACCGACCTCGCCGCGTCGCGGCACTTCTACGTCGACGTCCTCGGGCTCGTCGTGACCGAGGAGGACGACACGTGCGTCTACCTGCGCAGCCACGAGGAGTTCATCCACCACAACCTCGTCCTGCGCGCGGGACCCGTCGCCGCGGTCGCCGCGCTGTCCTACCGGGTCCGAGCACCGGGGGACCTCGACCGGGCCGTCGCGTTCTACCGCGAGCTCGGGTGCCGGATCGAGCGGCGGGCGGACGGGTTCGTCAAGGGCCTCGGCGACTCGGTGCGCGTCGAGGACCCGCTCGGGTTTCCCTACGAGTTCTTCCACGACGTCCAGCACGTCGAGCGGCTCGCGTGGCGCTACGACCTGTACACGCCGGGCACGCTCGTGCGCATCGACCACTTCAACCAGGTCACCCCCGACGTGCCCCGGGCCGTCGCGTACCTGGAGGACCTCGGGTTCCGGGTGACCGAGGACATCCAGGACGAGGCGGGGACCACCTACGCCGCGTGGATGCGCCGCAAGCCCACCGTCCACGACACGGCGATGACCGGCGGGAACGGCCCGCGCCTGCACCACGTCGCGTTCGCCACCCACGAGAAGCACAACATCCTGGCGATCTGCGACAAGCTCGGCGCCCTGCGGATGTCGGACCGGATCGAGCGGGGTCCCGGGCGCCACGGCGTGTCCAACGCCTTCTACCTGTACCTGCGCGACCCCGACGGGCACCGCATCGAGATCTACACGCAGGACTACTACACCGGCGACCCCGACAACCCGGTGGTCACCTGGGACGTGCACGACAACCAGCGCCGCGACTGGTGGGGCAACCCGGTGGTCCCCTCCTGGTACACCGAGGCGTCGCTCGTCCTCGACCTCGACGGCGTCCCGCAGCCGGTCGTCGCGCGCACGGACTCCAGCGAGATGGAGGTGACCATCGGGGCCGACGGGTTCTCCTACACCCGCAAGGGGGACGCTCCCGAGGAGCTGCCGAGCTGGAAGCAGGGCGAGTACAAGCTCGGCCACCAGCTCTGACCGCCCGGACGGTAGCGCCGGCGTGCTCGGACGCTCGATGGCGCTGGCCGGCGGAGAGCATCATGGTCCGATGGCCAGTGTCGAACCCGATCTCGTCGTGCCCGACGTCGCCGCTGCGGTCGAGTTCTACCGCGCGGCGTTCGGCGCCTCCGTGCTGCACAGCGTTCCCGACGGTGGCGTGGTCCAGCTCGACATCGACGGAGCACGGCTGTGGCTGTCCCGCGAGGGTGCGTCGCACGGCCGGCTCTCGCCGGCGACAGCGGGTTCTCGGTCCGCATGGATGATTCTGTTGGTCGACGACGTGGATGCCGTCTGGGCTCGCGCAGTATCGGCCGGGGCAACGGCCGAGGCTGAGGTCGCCGAGGACTATGGGTGGCGTCTGGGCAGCGTGGTGGACCCGTGGGGCCAGCGCTGGGAGATCGGTCGCCGGCTCGAGGACGACGGAACGTCCTAGTGCCCCTCGTCTACGTCGACGACGGCGCGCCGACACCCCGCAGGATCGACGCCATCTTCTTGCCCCGCGCGACCTCGTCGACCAGCTTGTCCATGTAGCGGATCTTCTGCATCAGGGGGTCGTCGATCTCCTCGACGCGGATCCCGCAGATCAGACCCGTGATGGCGGACGCGTTCGGGTTCATCGCGGGCGCCTGGGCGAAGAACGTCTCCATGTCGACCTCGTCCGCGATCGCCTTGTCCAGGCCGGCCTCGTCGTAGCCCGTGAGCCACGTGATGACCTGGTCGACCTCGTCCTTGCCGTGGTTCTTGCGCTCGACCTTCTGCACGTACAGCGAGTAGATGCGGGCAAAGCTCATGGCGAAGATCCGGTGACCCGGCATCGTGGGCGACCTCCGTCGTCGTCGTCGGTGCTCGTGCGTGTGCTGGTGCGTGTGCTCGTGCTCCCAGTGTGCCCGCCCGGCGGGCGTGGCAGGCTCGGTCGATGGCCGAGATCCTCCTCCTGCACCACGTCCTCGGGCTCACCGACGGGGTCCGCTCGCTCGCCGACCGGCTCCGCGCGGCCGGCCACACCGTGCACACGCCCGACCTGTTCGAGGGCCGCACCTTCGACAAGATCCCCGCGGGGATGTCGCACGAGGAGGACGACCTCGGTTGGGACGTGATGACCTCGCGCGCCCGCCGCGCGGCCGACGGGCTTCCGACGGATCTGGTCTACCTGGGGATCTCGATGGGCGTCGTGTACTCCCACCTGCTGGTGCGCGAGCGCCTCGGCGCCCGTGGCGCGGTCTTCCTCGAGTCGTCCACCAGCACCGACGACTTCGACGGCTGGCCGGCCGGCGTCCCGCTGCAGGTGCACGGGCACGCCGACGACGAGTTCTTCGGCACGGACGGGGCGGCCCACGCCCGCGCGCTGGTGGCCGCCGCCGGCGAGGGCGAGGTGTTCGTCTACCCCGGCAGCACGCACCTGTTCGTCGACGACTCGCTCGCCACGTTCGACGCGGCGCAGACGGACCTCGTCCTCGAGCGCGTCCTCGGCTTCTCGGCGCTCCGCGGGGCCTGACGCCACCGCGGCGACTCCCCGGTATCGCCGCGGTATCAGCTCCGTTGACCTCGGTATCGGGCGGGCGGACACTCCGAGAATGAGGGTCCGGCTCCTGGGTCCGACGCAGGTCGAGGGTGATGGTGCTCTCGGGCGCCGCGACCGTGTCGTCCTCGCGGCGCTCCTGGTCCACGCCGGCGAGCCCCTCACCGTCGACCAGATCGCGGTGGCCCTCTGGGGTGACACGGTCCCGCCGTCGGCGCCGAAGGTCGTCCAGGGCGTGGTGATGCGGCTGCGCCGCGTGCTCGGCCCGGAGCGGATCCGGACGACCGCGGCGGGGTACGTGCTCGAGCCCGACGGCCTCGACCTCGACGTCGCCGACTTCGAGCGACACGTCGGCCGGGCGCGCGAGCTCCTCGCGGTCGGCGACGCGAACAGGGCTGTGGCGGTGTATGCGCAGGCACTGTCGTGCTGGTCCGGCCCGGCCCTGGCGGACCTGCTGGACTGGGACGACGGGCGCGCCGAGGCGGCCCGGCTCTCCGAGGTGCGCGAGTCGGTCGAGGAGGAGCTGGTCGAGGCGTTGCTGGTGGCCGGCCGCGCGTCCGAGGCCGTCGCCGACGGTCGCCGACTCGTGAGCAGGGCACGCGCCCGGGAGCACCGGTGGGCGCTGTACGCGCTCGCGCTCTACCGCACCGGGCGTCAGCGCGAGGCCCTCGACGTGCTGCGCCGCGCCCGTGCCGTGCTCCTCGAGGAGGTGGGGCTCGACCCGGGGGCGGAGCTGGCGGACCTCGAGCGCGCGATCCTCGCTCAGGACCCCGCGCTCGACAGCACCGGCACGCCGGCCGCCCGCCCGTCGGACGTGTGCCCGTACCCGGGGCTCCGGTCGTTCGACGCCGACGAGGCCGACCTGTTCGCCGGTCGCGAGGCGGAGATCACCGACTGCCTGGCGCGCCTGGACTCGTCCCGGTTCCTCGTGGTCGTGGGCGCCTCGGGCTCCGGGAAGTCGTCGCTGGTGCGCGCCGGGCTCGTGCCCGCGCTCCGTCGGCGGGGGCAGCCGGTCGTCGTGCTCACGCCGGGCGCGACACCGGTGGCGACGCTCGCCTCGGCGGTCGCCGCCGAGGACGCACCGGTGCTCGTGGTCGACCAGCTCGAGGAGGTGTTCGCCCCGACGGTCGAGGCCGACGTGGCCGGGTTCCTCGACGGCCTCACCGCACTGGTCGACTCGGGGCGCACCGTCGTGGTCACGGTCCGCGCGGACCACCTCGCGTCGATGTCCGGCAACCCGGGGCTCGCGCGGCACGTCGAGCGCGGCGTCCTGCTGCTGGGCCCGCTCTCGGAGGCCGCCCTGCGGCGCGCGATCGAGGAGCCGGCCCGGCGCAGCGGGCTGCTGCTCGAACCCGGGCTCGTCGACCTGCTGGTGCGGGACGTGCTCGACGAGCCCGGCGCGCTGCCCCTGCTCGGCCACGCGCTCGCGGAGACCTGGACCCGGCGCGAGGGTGCCGTCCTGACCGTCGAGGGGTACACGGCGAGCGGCGGGATCAACGGCGCGGTCGCGCAGTCGGCCGAACGCCTCTACGTGTCCCTGCCGGCCGCCGACCGCGACGGGCTGCGCGCCGTCGTGCACCGGCTCGTCGCCGCCGCGCCGGGGGGTGACCCGGTCGTCGTCCGCGTGCCGACCCGGGTGTTCGAGACGGCGCAGGACGCACCCCGGCTGCTCGACCTGCTCGTGCGGTCGAGGCTCGTGACGACCGATGCGGACACCGCCGCGCTCGCGCACGAGAGCCTCGTCCGCGCGTGGCCGCGGCTGCGGTCGTGGCTCGACGAGGACGTCGACGGGCAGCGGACGCTCACGCACCTGCAGGTCACGGCCGAGGCCTGGGACCTCGCGGGGCGCCCGACCGACGAGCTCTACCGGGAGGCGCGCCTGCAGACGGCGCTCGAGTGGCGGGCGCGGGCGCACCCCGTGCTCGCCGCGACGGAGGCGGCATTCCTCGACGCCTCCGCCGAGCACGAGCAGGACGAGCACCGCGAGCAGGCCCGACGGCTGCAGGCCCGCACCCGGGCCAACCGGCAGCTGCTCGGCGCGCTCGTCGCCRTCGCGCTGCTGCTGGTCGTCTCCCTGTTCGGCGGGTCGCTCGCCGTGGGCAACGGCCGGCGGGCCGCGGCCTCGGCCCTGGC
>NZ_JBFULZ010000012.1:0-38232 GCF_054049635.1 Cellulomonas sp. P5_C6
GGCGCACGCCTGCCGCCACGGCAGGCCGGCGGCGCGCCAGCCGGAGTGACCGCGGTGGCCGTCGGGGCCGACGTCGCCCTCGAAGCCCTCGAGCACGTTGTACGCCGGGCCGAGCCCCGCGGCGGTGGCGGCCTGCGCGGCGGCGATCGAGCGGACGCCCGAGCGGCACAGGAACACGACGGGACGCCCGGCCCCGACACCGGCGTCGGCCAGCTGCTTGAGGAACTGCGGGTTCGGCCGTCCCGACGGGTACGACACCCACTCGACCAGCGCCGCGCGCCCGTCGAGCGGCGCGGAGTCGGGGATGCCCACGTAGCGCCACTCGGCGTCGGTGCGGACGTCGACGAGCACGGCGGTCTCGTCGGAGGTCAGGAGGTCCCAGGCCTGCTGGGGGGTCAGGTCGCCGGCGTAGCTCATGCAGTTCCTCGTCTCATCGGTCCTGGCGGTAGCACCCTCGGCCGGGCACAAGGTGCCCGCGGGTTGCTGCGGCGTCGTCGAGCCAGATCTCTCGGCCGCTCTGGATGGTGCCGGTGATGCTACGCGCGGCGGTACCGTCGCTCCAACTGGTGGACAAGCCGTCCCGACATCCGAGACGAACCCCGAGGTGCGTTGACAGGCGCCCGGGCCTGCCGGGACCCTCGTTGCAGGTCATGAGCGCCAGCGACAAGCCCCGGCTCGCTGGCCGGCAACCCTCCTCCGCGGTGGGGTGCCCCGGGTGACGACCTGGCCGCGTCCCGTCCGGGGCTCGGCAAGCGCGGGGTTCCACCTCCCAGGGGTCCCCCGGATCGTGTCGGAGGACCACCATGACTGCCATCGCCGAGCGCCTCTCGTGTGCCTCCGCCGACGAGGTGAGCGCCCTGCTCCCCGTCGTCGGCGGCACCACCACCGTGCCGCTCGTGGACGGGTCCCAGCGGGTCTACGCCAACCTGGACTACGCCGCGAGCGCCCCCGCGCTGGAGTCGGTCGCGGCCCGGGTGACCGAGGTGCTCCCGCTCTACGCCTCCGTGCACCGCGGCGCCGGGTACCTCTCGCAGGTGTCCACCGCGCTGTACGAGTCCGCGCGCCAGACCATCGCGCGGTTCGTCGAGGCCCGTCCCGACGACGTCGCGATCATCACGCGCAACACCACGGACTCGCTCAACCTGCTGGCCGGTGTGGTGCCGGAGGGCGGCCGGGTCCTCGTGCTGGACGTCGAGCACCACGCCAACCTGCTCCCGTGGGTGCAGTCGACGGGGCGTCACGGCAACCGCACGACGATCCTGCCGATCAAGAACACGGTCGCCGCGACCCTCGACGCCCTGCGCGCCGAGCTTGCCCGCCAGCCGTACGCGCTGGTCACCATCACGGGCGCGTCCAACGTGACGGGGGAGGCGCTGCCGATCGAGGAGGTCGTCGCGCTCGCCCATGCCGAGGGTGCGCGCGTGGCCGTCGACGGCGCCCAGCTGGTGCCGCACCGCGGCTTCTCGCTGGCGGCGACCGACGCCGACTACATCGCGTTCTCGGGGCACAAGACGTACGCACCGTTCGGCGCGGGGGCCCTCGTCGGCCGCCGCGACTGGCTCGACACAGGCACGCCGTACCTCGCAGGGGGAGGTGCGGTGCGCGACGTGCGGGCCGATCGGACGGTCTGGCAGCCGGCACCGGCGCGGCACGAGGCGGGCTCGCCCAACGTGCTCGGCGCGATCGCGCTGGCGGAGGCGTGCGACCAGCTGGCTGCCCTCCCCGCCGGCGCCCTCGCCGCGCACGAGGAGGCTCTGCGGGCCCGCCTCGTCGAGGGGCTGTCCGGCATCGACGGCGTCGAGGTCGCGCGCATCTGGCCGGACTCCGCGCCGCCGGTCGGCGTGATCACGTTCACGGTCCCGGACCACGACCCGGGCCTGGTGGCCGCGTACCTCGCCGCCGAGCACGGCATCGGCGTCCGCGACGGCCGGTTCTGCGCCCACCCGCTGCTCGCGCACCTCGGTGCGTCCGGCGGGGCCATCCGGGCGTCGGTGGGCGTGGGGACGACGAGCGAGGCGGTCGACCGCCTGGTCGTGGCCCTGAGCCAGTACCTGGCAGACGGCCCGGCCGTCCGCTACGAGGTGGTCGACGGCTGCTGGGCGGTCGTCGACGACACCCGCCCGCTCCTCGCGGTCCACGGCCTGGACCACCTGGCGGCGACGGCGGCGGCAGCCTGCGGCCCGGCCCTGGACGACTGACCTCCACCCGACCGCGCCGAGAACGTCACACCGCCGCGAGAACGTCCTTTCAATGTGCCGTTCTCGTTGCGAACTGACGTTCTCGAGCCCGGCGCCCGACGGGCTTGTGGGTCTGAGGCTCGGATCTCGTCAGAGTCGACCGCGGCAGTTGTCGACCAACGCGGCAGTTGTCGACCAACGCGGCAGTTGTCGACCAACGCGGCAGCTCGAACTGCCGCGCTCGTCGCGAAGTCACGCGTTCGCGCCGGCGCGACTCGCCATGATGGCTCCGTGAGCGAGCCCCAGCAGCCACCCGTCGTCCCTCGCGTCGGCGTGCTCGGCGTGCTCGCGTTCCTGTGCGAGCTCGTGATGATCGCGCTGCTGGTGGTGTCCGGCTGGCGCCTCGGGACCGGCACGGCGGCCTCGGTCGCGCTCGCGGTCGGGCTCCCCGCGGTGGCCATCGGGATCTGGGCCCGATGGATGGCTCCCGCCTCGCGTCACCGGCTTCGGCGCGGGCCTCGGGTCGCTGCGCAGACGGCGCTGTTCATCGGGGTCGGGACCGTCTGCATCTACGCGGGCCTCACGGTCTGGGGGGTCGCGTTCAGCATCGTCGCGTCGGCGGTGTTCGCGGGCGCTCGTGAGGGTGCGACCGAACCGCGGACCCCACCGACCGCGAGGTCGTGAGCTTCCGACGACGTCGGTAGCCGCAACTCACGACGTCATCGCAAACTCACGACCTCACGACCACGAGGTGCATCCGGCCGGCCGGTATCGGGCGAAGAGGACACAGGGCGCCCACCGGTGCCCGCGCGGTGCGGCGCAGGGGCGTCGGCCGCGACCCTCGTCCGTAGGAGCCCACCATGAGGATCCGTCGCACGCTGTCCGTCCTGCTCGTCGCCGGGGTCGTCGCCGGCGGGGGCTGGCCCTCGCGCCGGCCGCCACCGCCTCCGCCCCGCCGACGGGCACGGCGAGCCTCGCCGCCCTGCTCGCGTCGGACGGGGACACGTTCGACCGCAACTGGCGGGACTTCGACATCCTCGACCAGGCCGTCGGCGCGGTGCTGGCCGCGAAGCCGTCGAGCCCGGTCGCGGTCCTCGCGGACGGCACGGTCCCGCTGACGGCCTTCCTGCCGACTGACCGCGCGTTCCAGTACCTGGCCAAGGACCTGACGCACCGGTGGTACTTCACCGAGGAGCAGGTGTTCACGGCGCTCGCCGGCGCCGTCGGCATCGACGCCCTCGAGCAGGTGCTGCTCTACCACGTGGTCCCGGGCGCGACGATCGACTCCGGCACCGCGCTGGCCAGCGACAACGCGGTCCTGACCACCGCGCAGGGCGGCACGTTCACGGTCGACGTGATCTCGAAGCGCTTCGGCATCGTGCAGCTGCGCGACCAGGACCGCAACGACCTCAACCCGTTCCTCATCCCCGGCAAGCTGGACCTCAACGCCGGCAACGTGCAGATCGCGCACGCGATCACGTTCGTCCTGCGCCCCGCGGACCTCTGAGCCGATCCTCAGGCGAGCGGGCGGACCGTGCCCGTCAGGTGCGGTCTGCCCGAGCGGGCGTCCCAGCCGGCGAACGTGAACCCGTCGGACCGTGACCCTGCGACCCGCACGGTCACGATCCCGGGCAGGAGCACGGGCTTCACGAACTCGACCGACCAGTCGAACGCGTCCCCCCGGCCGGCGCCGACGTCGGCCAGCGCCCGGGAGGCCGTGTACATCCCGTGCGCGATGGCCCGGGGGAACCCGAGGGCCTTCGCGGACAGGGCCGACAGGTGGATCGGGTTGCGGTCGCCGGACACCGCCGCGTACCGCCGGCCGACGTCGCCGGAGAGCGTCCAGCGGCCGGTCGGGGTCGGCGGGACGAAGGGTGTCGGCTCGTCGGCGGGCGACGCAGCGGCCTCGGCGAGGGACACCCCGCGTGCCAGGTAGGTGGACACCCCGCGCCAGGCGAGCGAGCCGTCGACGGAGACCTCGGTGACCAGGTCCACCTGCGTGCCGGAGCGGTGCGGGCGCAGGTCGGCGGCGGACGCGCGGACGTCGAGCGCGTCGGACAGCGAGAGGGGCCGCAGCTGCGTGACCCGGTTGGCCAGGTGCACCAGCCCGACGAGCGACAGCGGGAAGTCGGACCGGGCCATGAGGGCGGTCGCCACGGGGAACGCGAGCACGTGCACGAAGCCCGCGGGGAGCTGGTCCGAGGCCGACTCGCCCAGCAGGTGCTGGTAGTCGGTCAGGTGCGACGACGAGGCCCGGACACCCCGGACCGCGTAGTCCACGGAGGGGAGCACCGACGGCGCTGACCGGACCTTGTGTGCCACGGCGAGCCCGGCGCCGCGCGCGTACAGCCGGCCGAGCCCGGGGACCCCGGGCAGGACGACCGTCGTCGTCACTGGCCCACCATGTTCTGCCCGCACACGCGCAGCACGCGGCCCGTGATCCCGCCGGCGGCGGGCGAGGCCAGGAACGCGACGGTCTCGGCGACGTCGACGGGCTGCCCGCCCTGCTGCAGCGAGTTGAGCCGACGGGCCACCTGCCGCGTGACGGCGGGGATCCGCGCGGTCATCTCGGTCTCGATGAATCCCGGGGCGACGGCGTTGGCGGTGCCGCCGAACGCCGCGAGCAGCGGCGCGGTCGCGCGGACCATGCCGATGACCCCGCCCTTGGACGCCGCGTAGTTGGTCTGCCCCCGGTTGCCGGCGATGCCCGACGTCGACGCCAGCGACACGATGCGCGGGGCGTCCGTGAAGTCGCCGGACGTCAGCAGCGCCTCGTTGATCCGCAGCTGCGACGCGATGTTCACCGCGAGCACCGGGTCCCACGTGTCCGCGGACATGTTGGCCAGCAGCTTGTCGCGCGTGATGCCGGCGTTGTGCACCACGATGTCGAGCCGGCCGTGCCGCTGCAGCGCGTGCTCGAGGATGCGCGCACCGGCGTCGTCGGCCGTGACGTCGAGCTGCAGGGCGGTCCCGCGCACCCGGTTGGCGACGGCGACGAGCTGCTCCCCGGCGGCGGGCACGTCGACGGCCACGACCGTCGCCCCGTCGCGGGCGAGGGTGTCGGCGATCGAGGCGCCGATGCCGCGGGCCGCGCCCGTGACCACCGCGACGCGACCCGCCAGCGGCTTCTCCCAGTCCTGCGGCAGCGCGCCGGCCGACGAGTCCACGGCCAGCAGCTGCCCGTCGACGAACGCGGACCTCGTCGACAGGAAGAACCGCAGCGCGCCGAGCACGGACACGGCGGTGACGGCAACGTCGTCGGCCAGCACGATGCCGTTCCCCGTCGAGCCGCCGCGCAGCTCCTTGGCCAGCGACCGCAGGAACCCGTCGACCCCCTGGCGCGCGGCGGCGACCGCGGGAGCGTCGTCGGGTCCCGCGGCACGCGAGACGGTGACCACGCGCGCGCCGCGCGGGAGCGACTTGAGCAGCGCACCGGCGGCCAGCACCGGCTCGGCCAGCTGGTCGGGGTGCGTGAGCTCGGTGAGCGCCAGGACGACCGCGCAGTAGCGCGTGCCGGGCGTCGCGTCGCGGTGCACGTCGAGGTCCCAGTCGGCGGCGAGCACCCGCGACAGGGCGTCGGCCTCGCCGCCGCGGCCCAGGAGCAGGACGGCGCCGGCGACCAGCGGCTGACCCGGCTCGTAGCGGCGCAGGGGAGCCGGCTGGGGGAGGCCGAGCTGCTTGGCCAGCTTCTTGGTGAACCCGCTGTTGACCAGGTTGAGGTAGGTGTCGGTCATGGTCAGGCCGCCTCGAGGATCGCGGTCAGGCCCAGCCCGCCGGCTGCGCAGACGGACACGAGCGCGCGCACCGGGGCGTCGGACCCGGACGCCGCCTTGCGACGGTGCAGCTCCTTGCTCACGGTCGCGATGATCCGCCCGCCGGTCGCGGCGAACGGGTGCCCCGCGGCCAGCGACGAGCCGTGCACGTTGAGCTTGGCGCGGTCGACGGTGCCGAACGCCCCGTCGAGCCCGAGCCGGGCGCGCCCGAACTCCGCCGACTCCCAGGCCGCCAGCGTGGTCAGCACGGTGGCCGCGAAGGCCTCGTGGATCTCGATGAGGTCGACGTCGTCGAGGGTCAGCCCGTTGCGGGCGAGGAGGCGCGGCACGGCGAACGCGGGGGCCATGAGCAGCCCGTCGTCGCCGTGCACGAAGTCGACCGCGCCGGCCTCGGCGTCGACCAGCGACGCGAGCGGCACGAGGTCGTGCGCGGCGGCCCAGTCGGCGGACCCGAGCAGCACCACGGAGGCGCCGTCGGACAGCGGCGTCGAGTTGCCGGCCRTCATGGTCGGGGGCGTGTCCAGCGTGAGCCCGAAGGCGGGCTTGAGCTTCGCCAGCTTCTCCAGCGAGGAGTCGGCGCGCAGGTTGGCGTCGCGCGTCAGCCCGCGGAACGGGGTGACCAGGTCGTCGAAGAACCCGTCGTCGTAGGCGGCGGCGAGCCGCTGGTGGCTGGCCAGCGCGACCTCGTCCTGCGCGGCCTGCGTGATGCCCCACTGCGCCGTGGTCAGCGCCTGGTGCTCGCCCATCGACAGGTGCGTGCGCGGCTCGGACGTGCTCGGGGCGGACGGTGCGAGGTCCTTCGGGCGGATCTGGGCGAGCGCTGCCAGCTTCTGCTTCGTGCTGCGGGCGCGGGAGAGGTCGAGCAGCGCGCGCCGCAGGCGGTTGCTCACCGCGATCGGGGCGTCCGACGTGGAGTCGACGCCGCCGGCGATCGCGGACTCGAGCTGGCCCAGCCGGATCTTGTTGCTCAGCGACACGACGGTCTCGAGCCCGGTCGCGCAGGCCTGCTGCACGTCGTACGCGGGCGTCTCGGCCGAGAGCGCGGAGCCGAGGACCGACTCGCGCGTGAGGTTGAAGTCCTTGCTGTGCTTGAGCACGGCGCCTGCGGCGACCTCGCCGATGCGCTCGCCCTGGAGCCCGAAGCGGGCGACGAGCCCGTCGATCGCGGCCGTCAGCATGTCCTGGTTGCTCGCACGGACGTACGGGCCGCCGGCGCGGGCGAATGGGATCCGGTTGCCGCCCAGCACGTAGGCGGGCCTCACGGTCGGGGTGGGGGTGCGACGGGCCATGGGGGCGCGTTCCTCTCGCAGTCGGCACTGAGCGCAGGGAAGTCGAGCGAGTGCGCTCGTGGTGTCCGAAACCCACAGTACCTGATACCTTCGGTCTCGTGAGCCCTGTCACACCGGGCCCGTCGAAGGCGACGGCCCTCACCCTGCTGACCACCGAGGCCGGTCGTGCGCGACCGGCCCTTCCCGTGCCCCCCACCAACCGGCGACCGCCCGAGGACGCGTTCGCGGCCGACGGCCGGTCCACCCGGTGGGCCGACCACCGCGAGGCCCGTCGCGCCGAGCTGGTGCGCATCGCCCGCCGTACCGTGCACCACAAGGGCCCCGACGTGTCGATGGAGGAGATCGCGGCCGCCGCGGGCACCTCCAAGTCGATCGTCTACCGCTACTTCGCCGACAAGACGGGCCTGCAGATCGCCGTCGCCGAGGCCGTCGTGCTGCAGATCCAGGGGGCGCTCGAGGGCGTCCTGCGGATCGCGCCGACCCCGCGCGACGGCCTGCGGGCGATGGTCGCGGTCTACCTCGAGATGATCGAGTCGTCGCCCAACGTCTACGCGTTCGTGACCCGCAACGGCTCGGTCGAGTCCGGCGGCCCGCTGGGGCACTTCCTCGACTCGGTCACCGCGCTGGTCGCCGCGCCGTTCGCGCKGGGGCTGACCGAGGAGCACGCCGACGGCCGGCGAACGGCCCGGCGCCCCGAGGGTGGCGAGGCGGCGGACACCGACGCGCTGGCCGCCCGCGTCGCCCTGGCCGAGTCCTGGGCCGCCGGCGCCGTCGGCTTCGTCCGCGGCTCGGGCGAGTGGTGGCTGGCCCACCGCGACGACCCGGCCAGCGCGGACCGCGAAGAGATCACCGCCCAGGTCGCCGCCTGGCTCTGGGCCGGACCCGTCGGGCTGCTCGCCCGTGACCGTCACCGCACCACCCCTGACCACACGATCGCCCCGGAGGACTCTCGATGACCACCACCGCCCCCCGCCCCACGGTCGAGGCGCCCGACTCCGGCGACCCGCGCCTCGACGCCGACGTCACCAACATCGACATCGAGCACCTGCACCAGGTGCTCCTGGGGCACTACCCGGAGCTGCGCCTGGCGGCCCGCACGCTGATGCGCGACGAGCGCTTCCACCGCATCGAGGGCCAGTCGCTGGCCGACCACCGCGAGCGGGTCATCGGCCAGCTGCGGCTGCTGGCGGCCGAGGGCGACGTGCACCGCTCGTTCCCCGAGCGGTTCGGCGGCGCCGAGGACCACGGCGGCTTCCTGGCCCGGTTCGAGGAGCTCACGCAYGCCGACCCGTCGCTGCAGATCAAGTCGGGCGTGCAGTGGGGCCTGTTCGCGTCGGCGATCTACCACCTGGGCACCGAGCGCAACCACGACCAGTTCCTCGCGGACGCCCTCTCGGTCAAGGTGCCGGGTGCCTTCGCGATGACGGAGACGGGCCACGGCTCGGACGTCGCGGCCATCGGCACCACGGCCACGTACGACCCCGCCACGCAGGAGTTCGTCGTCCACACGCCGTTCCGCGCGGCCTGGAAGGACTACCTCGGCAACGCCGGCCAGCACGGCACGGCCGCGACGGTGTTCGCCCGGCTGGTCACCGAGGGCGTGGACCACGGCGTGCACGCGTTCTACGTCCCGATCCRCGACGCGGGCACGATGGAGTTCCTGCCGGGCGTCGGCGGCGAGGACGACGGGCTCAAGGGCGGCCTCAACGGCATCGACAACGGCCGGCTCTGGTTCGACCACGTGCGGGTCCCGCGCACCAACCTGCTCAACCGGTACGGCGACGTGGCCGAGGACGGCACCTACTCGTCGCCGATCGCCAGCCCCGGCCGCCGGTTCTTCACGATGCTGGGCACGCTGGTGCAGGGCCGCGTCTCGCTGGACGGCGCCGCGGTCACGGCCGCCCGCGTGGGCCTCACCATCGCGATCACGTACGGCAACCAGCGCCGGCAGTTCAACGCCGCCTCGCCGACGGACGAGGTCGTCATCCTCGACTACGCCGAGCACCAGCGCCGCCTGCTCCCGCTGCTCGCGGAGACGTACGCCGCCGGGTTCGCGCACGAGGACCTGCTCGCCGCGTTCGACGACGTGTTCTCGGGCCGCAACGACACCCCCGAGACCCGCGAGGACCTCGAGACGCTCGCCGCCGCGCTCAAGCCGGCGTCGACGTGGCACGCCCTGAACACCCTGCAGGTCGCCCGCGAGGCCTGCGGCGGCGCGGGCTTCCTGGCCGAGAACCGGCTCACCGGGCTGCGCGCCGACATGGACGTCTACGCGACGTTCGAGGGCGACAACACGGTCCTGCTGCAGCTCGTCGGCAAGCGCCTGCTCGCCGACTACGCGAAGGGCTTCAAGCACCTCGACGCGACCAAGGTCGCACGGATGGTGGCCGAGCGCGCGTCCGACGCCGCCCGGTATCGCACGCCCCTGCACCGGGCCGTGCAGACGATCGCCGACGTGGGCGACCCCCGACGCTCGGCGGGCCAGCTGCGCGAGACGTCGACCCAGCGCGAGCTGCTGGTGGACCGGGTCGAGACGATGGTGGCCGAGGTCGCCCAGGCCCTGCGCCCGGCCCAGAAGGCCGACGCGGCGACGGCTGCAGCGCTGTTCAACGCCCACCAGCACGAGCTGATCGCGGCCGCGCGTGCGCACGCCGAGCTGGTCCAGTGGGAGTCGTTCACGGCGGCCCTCGAGCGCGTGACCGACCCGGGCACCAAGCAGATCCTCACGTGGGTGCGGGACCTGTTCGGGCTGACGGTGGTCGAGCGCAACCTCACCTGGTACCTGCTCAACGGCCGGCTCTCGGCAGGTCGCGCCCGCACGGTCACGTCGTACATCGACCGCCTGCTGGCCCGGCTGCGCCCCCACGCGCAGAGCCTGGTCGACGCGTTCGGCTACGAGCAGGCGCACCTGCGCGCGCCGATCGCGTCCGGTGCCGAGCAGGAGCGGCAGGACGAGGCTCGCGCCTACTACCGGGCGCAGCGTGCGTCCGGCGAGGCTCCCCGCCCGGAGAAGCACACGCGCTGACGCGCCCCGAGCCCCATCTCTACGGCGCGCGATGCGCCGGGAGGTGGGGCTCGGTCGTCGCGGCGGCGGACGGGTTGGTGCGGAGCAGCACCGCGAGTGCGGCGAGCGCGACGAGCCAGCCGTACAGGAGGCCCCACAGCGCGTTGGTCGGCAGGGTCGCGGCGAGCACGTTGAGCACGACGCCGAGCGACCAGTCGTCGCCCGTGCCGACGACGTAGCCTAGCGCGGTCACGACGGGGCCGACGGAGGCGGCGAGCACCGACCCGAGCCACACGGCCAGCACGAAGGGCGTCCGCGCCGAGGCCACGTCGACGGACCGCGCCGCCACCCGTGCGACGACGCCGGCGACGACGCCGACCGTCACGGTGGCCACCACGAACGCCACGACCGGCGCGGCACCCGGGGCGTCGAGGTAGTCGGTCGAGGTGTTGGACAGCAGGATCGACAGGGGTCGGGTCTCGGCCGCGCCCCGGTGCAGCAGGCCGGTGAACGCCCAGCCGAGTCCCGCGACGAAGCCGGCGGTCAGGGCCGCGTCCCCCGCGCGGACGCCCGCGGGCGAGCGCAGCGTGACGCCGGCGCGACGCAGGACCGCCACGGCGACCAGGCCCACCGACCACCCGTACAGCACCCCCCAGTACGGGCCGCCCCACAGGGCCGAGGGCAGGTCGTACCCGACGACGGGCCAGCCGCTGCCCTGCACGAGCAGCCCGGCGACCAGCTGGCCGAGCACGCTGCCGGCCACCGCGGCGAACCAGCAGGCGAGCACGGCGGTCGGCCTGCCGGCGCCGCCGGTGCGCAGCGCGACGAGGGTCACCAGGCCGGTCACGGCGCCGACGACGAGCGCGCCGACCAGGCCGGCGAGCACCAGCGGCGGCACGGTGCTGTGCACGAGGGAGCCGCCGGTCGTCGGCACCAGGAGCTCGACCAGCGCGCCCGAGCTCCAGGTCGACCCGGCCAGTGAGGCGCGGACGGCACCACTGAGCAGCCACCCGATCGCGGCGACCAGGGCCGCCGCACCGGATGCGCGGTTCGTCGGGTTCCGGCGCATGCGCGCGACCGTAGCAGCGGCCGGGCCCGGGCCGCTCACTCCGGGTTGCAGCGGTCCTTGATCATCTCGAGCGAGTCCACCACCGGCCGCCACGGCTCGAGGTTCCAGGTCTCCTTGTCGGGTGCGCCGAGCTCGTGGCACTCGAGCTGCGCCTGCATGCCGGGGGTGTCGGCGTCCGGGGCGTGGCTCACCACCTGCGCCCACAACCCCTCCTGCGCGGCCAGGCTGCCGACGCGCGCCCACCCGCTGGGGGAGACCGCCAGCGACCGACCGCCCTCGGCCTGGCCCCAGACCGCGCTGTCCACGGCGACGGACGTGAACCAGGCCCCGGTCGGACTCGTGGTGTCGTCGGCGGACGTCAGCCGGACGACCTCGGGGCCTACCTGCACCAGCCGGGCGCCCCACGGTTCGATGGTCAGCCCGGCCACGAACGTGCCGCTGCCGTCGCGGACCACGCCCGAGCCGTCCGGCAGCGCCGTGACGGTCATGCCCTCGGGCGCCGCGAGCCGGGCGTCGCCACCGGGGACGGCGAGGTGGGTCGAGCCGTCGGGGTCGGGGGTCACCACCATGGCGGGCGTGGCGACGGTCAGGGTCACCGTCCCCGAGGTCAGGGGGGCGCCGGTCGCGCGCACCACCGCCGGGTCGTCCGGGTTCGTGGCGACGCTCGGTGCCGGGGTCGCGACCGGGCTCGCGGGTGCGGGCGGCTCGGCGTGGCCCGGGGTGCAGGCCGCGAGCGCGAGGACGAGGAGAGTCGTCGCCAGAGCCCCCCGTGCAGTCACCCTCGGAAACGTACCGGTCCGACGCGCAGCCAGACACACTCCGATGGGGTGACGATCGACGCATCGGCGGACGGGTTGCTCCGCGCGACCACGACTCCCGGGGTCAGCCGCTCCAGCGGCCACGGTCGCGACGACACGTTGAGCACGACGACGGCGTCGCCGCGCCGGGCGACGAGCACCCCGCGCGGGGCGTCCTGCCAGCGGAGGTCCTCCGACTCCCACAGGTCCGACCGGGCCGCGAGGGCGCCGTGCAGGACGGACCACGGCGACGTGGGGTCGGCCTCCTGCCGGTCGCGCGCGTAGCCGTCCCACCCGGCGGGGATCGGGAGCCAGGGCTCGCCCGTCGTGAACCCGACGCCGGCGCCGGAGGTCCAGGGCAGGGGGACGCGGGCGCCGTCGCGGTTGGGCAGCCGGCCGCCGGACCGCAGCGACTGCGGGTCCTGCCACGCCTCGGGCGGCACGTCGGCGTCGGGCAGCCCGAGCTCGTCACCCGCGTAGAGGTAGAACGCCCCCGGCAGCGCGAGCAGGAACAGGTGCAGCGCGAGAGCACGCTCGGGTCCGAGGCGGGTGGCGACGCGGGCGATGTCGTGGTTGCCCGCCACCCACGCGGGCAGCGCGCCGACCGCGCGGTGGGCCGCCAGCTGGGCGTCGACGGTCCGGCGCAGCGCGGCCGCCGACCAGCGTGTGTGCAGGACGTCGAACGCGAACGCCTGACCCAGCTCGTCGGGCCGGGCGAACGCGGCGGTGCGCTCGGGCGGCCCCCACGCCTCGGCGACCGCGAGGACGCCGGGCCCCAGCACCTCGCGCCACGAGCGGTAGATCTCGTGCACCTCGGCCCGGTCCCAGTGCGGGTGGTCGGCACCGCGCCGGACCTCGTCGTAGGACGGGTCCTTGGCCAGCCCGCCCGCGACGTCCACGCGGAACCCGTCCACGCCGCGCGCCAGCCAGAACCGCAGCGTCTGCGCGAAGTCCTCCCGCACCCGCGGGTGGGACCAGTTGAGGTCCGGCTGCTCGGGCGCGAACAGGTGCAGGTACCAGGCGCCGTCGGGCAGCGGGGACCAGGCGGAGCCGCCGAACATCGACCGCCACCCGGTGGGCTCCGGGCGCACGTGGAAGAGGGCGCGCTCGGGGCCGCCGGCGCGGGCGGCGACGAACCAGGGGTGCTGGTCGGAGACGTGGTTGGGCACCAGGTCCATCACCACGCCGAGCCCCCGCTCGTGGGCCGCGGCGACGAAGGCGTCGAAGTCGGCGAGGTCCCCGAACAGCGGGTCGATGTCGCGGTGGTCCGCCACGTCGTACCCGTGGTCGGCCTGTGGCGAGCGGTAGACGGGCGTCAGCCACACGGCGTCGACCCCCAGGCGCGCGACGGCGTCGAGACCCGCGGTCAGTCCCGCGAGGTCACCGACGCCGTCGCCGTCCGAGTCCCGGAAGGAGCGGACGTAGACCTGGTAGACGACGGCCGTGCGAGAGATCAAGCCGGCCGCACCAGCTCGACCAGCACGATCGAGGGGTTCGGCAGCTCGACGGTCACGTCGGTGCCGTCCCACGGCCGCTCGGTCACCGACAGCACGTCCGCGGCGCGCAGGGCGGACCACTGCTCGTCCGTGGGCCAGTCGGCACCGCCCGACATCGACGCCCAGACGGCGGCGATGTTCGAGTGGTCCGCGTCGACCCGCGACTCGCGCACGACCCAGGAGCCGTCCGGCACCCCGTCGAGCACGACGCGCACGGTGCGGGCGAGCTCGGCCGACCCGTCGACCTTGGTCTGGTCGAGCGTGCCGTTCCAGAGCGCGACCGCCACGCGGTCGTCGTCCCGCGACGCCCACGCCTCGACCAGGCTGTCCGCGCCGTCACCGGTGACGGTCGCCGCGACCTCGTCCACGCCGAGCTGCTCCAGCAGCCACAGCGCCCACCAGCGGGGCTTGCGCAGCTCACCCACGGTCCGCAGGCCGAACCCGCCGTGCAGCAGCCGCGGCGGACGGCCCAGCTCCTCGAACTGGTCCGAGACCACCCAGTAGGACAGGGCGTGGATCCGCCCCGCCGCCGAGCGCATCCCGCGCGCCAGGAACGCCGCGGAGAACACGCCGTCGTTGGCGTTGCCGAAGTGCGTCGGGCTGACCCCCCACTCGGTCCACCAGATCTGGGCGTCCTGGCGGTCGTGGCGCGCGAGCGTCGCCCGCAGGTCCAGGGGCGCGTTGCCGTAGGTGTGCGTCGAGACGAAGTCGACAGGGGCGCCCGAGCCGGCGACGTGCTCGAGCAGGCCGTCGACCCACCCCGCGGCGGCGGTGGAGGGACCGCCGACGACGAGCTCGTCGTCGACCGCCCGGACCGCGCGGACCGTCACGTCGTAGAGCCGCCAGAACTCCTCGCGCGTGCCGGACCAGAACACCTCGAGGTTGGGCTCGTTCCACACCTCGAACGACCACTGCGAGCGGACCTCCTCGAGCCCGTAGCGGTCGACCAGGTGCTGGGTGAGCGCCGTGATCAAGGACGCCCAGCGGTCCCAGTCCTTCGGCGGCGACACGATCGCGGCGTAGTCGAACACCGTCACGGACGGGTCCGCGGCCAGGTCCCGCGGCATGTACGACAGCTCGACGACCGGCCGCAGGCCGAGCGCGAGCAGCGCGTCGTACGTGGCGTCGACGCCGGAGAAGTCGTGCACCGGCTCGCCGTCGATCTCGCGGTACACGCCGAGGTCGTCGCAGAGGATCGCGTGCGCCCGGACCGTGGAGACCCCGAGCTCGTCGTGCGCCGCGCGCAGCGCGCCGGTGAGGTCGGCGGCGATGCTCTGACCGCCCACCGTCTCGTCGCTGAGCAGCAGGCTCAGGTGCTCCGAGCCGATCATCGGCCGCCACGGGCGCGGCAGGTCGCGCACGACCGACTGCAGGTCCACCAGCACCTCGACCTCGGCCGGGGCGTCGGCCGGCAGCGAGGCCGCGACGACCTCGCTCCCGGCCGGCCCGGTCACGTCGACGTCGGTGACCGTGGCCACCGCGTACCGGTGGGGCACGCCGGGCTCGCCCGTCGTGTCGGCGTACGGCCCGTGCGGCACGGCGAGCACGTCGCCGCCGTGGTGGTCCAGCGGGACGCCGTCCCGGAGCACCTGGTAGCCGACCGCGCCGTCGACCGGGTCCCAGTGCAGGGTCACCTGGCCGACGCCAGGCGCCGCGTAGACGCCCGAGGGCGGGGCGAGCACCGGGATCTCCCCGGCGCCCATCGTGTCCGACCGACGCCCGATCCGGGCCTCCCAGTCCGTGCGGGCCCCGGTCACTTGGTCACCAGCCCGGCAGAGAACTCCTCCTGGCCGATGAGCGGGCGCAGGACCTTCTCCACGTCCTTGGTGCCGAACGAGCGGTGCAGCACGTCGTTGCCCAGCAGGTTGCCGACCGCGCCCAGGACCATGCCCTGGTCGAGCGACAGGTACCGCTTGGCCTGCGTGTTCGACCGCACCGCGACCGAGTCGTAGAAGCCGCCGTCCCCGTAGGCGCCGAGCGTGGTCTCGATGTTGCGCAGGTTGTCGACGGCCTCCCGGGGCGCGTACGGCAGTGCGAGGAACGAGGCGTGCGGGGTGACGACGCCGTCGCCGAACGTCGGCGTCGGGTTCGTCGCCGGGCGGCAGCCGTCGTAGCCCGCGTCGACGTTGGTCGCCTCGTGGTCGGACGGGTAGCCCTCGGGGCTCATGCCGATGGCGTCGACGCCGTACACGTTGTACTCGGCGAACGGGTCGCTGGCGGGCGAGAAGCCCCAGTAGCCGTAACCGGCCTCGTCGAGGCCGTGCTCGATCTGCGCACGGACGGCCAGCGGGTGGTTGACGCCCCAGCTCTTCGGGGCCCAGGTGGACTCGGGCACCAGCAGGTCGGGCATGAGCTCCTCGAACATGTCGCCGCCCCACGTCGGGACGATGTGCATGCCGCGGTAGGTGAAGGCGCCCTCGAACACGTCGATGCCCTCGTACGTCCGCGTGACGCCCACCGGCCGCTGCTCGAGCCACGACCAGTCACAGCTGGCCGGGAACGTGCGGTTGGTCGCGAAGTAGTGCGCGGGCGGGATCTGGCCGCGCGCGATGCCGATGTAGCTGGCGATCCGCGGCTCGGAGTTGGTGATGTCGTAGTGGTTCTTGGTGAAGTACACAGGCGACCCCGCGACCGTGCCCGGGTCGGTCTCGACGTTGGGCGCGTCGGCCCAGAAGCCGCCGCGCATCATGCCGGGCCTGGTGCCGCCGAACTGGTTCGCGTCGTAGAACGCCGCGAAGTTCATCGGGTCCAGCAGCACGTCGACCTGCTTGCGCAGCGACGGCTCGGCGGTGCGGACCACCATCAGCGCGGCCGCGAACCAGCCGTTGTCCACGGTCGAGAGGAACGGGTACACCGTGTCGCCGCTCGGGAACGCGGTGAGCTTGGCGCCCGTGTGCTCGTCGTACCAGTTGTAGAACATGCCGCTCGGCTCGTGGCGCTCCATCGTCGCGAGCGTCGTCAGCGTCTGCGCGAGGCGCTGCCGGGCCTCGCGCTTGCCGATGATCCCGAGCTCCTCGGCGGAGACCGTGGACCACATGTAGGCGCCGATGTTCGTCGGCGACGTGTAGCCCGAGCGGGTGGCGGGGTCGAGCGAGGCCTCGATGTTGTCGGCGGGCAGCCCGGTGGTCTCGTCCGTCATGGCGACGAACGAGGTCCAGGTGTCGGTGGCCCAGCGGCGCAGGTCGGCGCGATCCTGGCGGGTCAGCGTGCCGTCGTCGTGGTGGTGGCCGCCCGCGGAGGCGGTCGTCGCCCCGGTGACCAGGAGTGCGGCGGCCGCTGCTGCAGCCGCGAGGGGTCGGAGTCTCATCGTTGAGCCCTTCATGATTTGAGGCCGGTGGTCGCCAGACCCTGGACGAAGTGCTTCTGCAGGGCGAAGAACACGATCAGGATCGGGACGACGATGACCATGGCTCCGGCCAGCAGCAGCCCGTACTGAGTCGAGTTCTGCCCGACGCTGACCAGCGCCAGCGCGACCGGCAGGGTGTACATGTGCTCGGTGCTGGACACGACCAGCGGCCACAGGAAGTTGTTCCAGGACCCGAGGAACGTGAGGATCGCGAGCGTCGCCAGGGCGGGCTTGCACAGCGGCATGACCACCCGCGCGAAGATCCGCAGCTCGCCGGCGCCGTCGACGCGCGCGGCGTCGATCAGCTCGTCGGGGATGCCCTGCATGAACTGCCGCATGAGGAACACCCCGAACGGCCCGGCCAGGAACGGCAGGATCAGCCCGAAGTAGGTGTTCACCATGCCCAGGTTGCTGACCAGCACGAACAGCGGGACCAGCGTGACCATCCCGGGGACCATCAGCGTGGCCAGCACGAGCCGGAACAGCCAGGTGCGCCCCCAGAAGTCGATCTTGGCGAACGCGTACCCGAGCATCGAGCAGAACACCAGGTTGCCGAGCGTCACCGCGATCGCGACGAACGTCGAGTTGGCGAAGAACTGCGGGAAGTCGAGCTGCGTGAACAGCTCGCGGAAGTTGTCGAGCGACGGGTTGTGCGGGAACCACGTGGGCGGGTTGGCGCGCAGCTCGCCCTCGGTCATCAGCGAGCCGAGCAGCATCCACACGAAGGGCGTGACCACGAGCACCAGGCCGATGCCCAGCACCACGTAGAGCCAGGGCCGGGCCTGCGGCTCGCCGATGTGCGACCCCTCCGTGCCCCGGGGCTTGGTGACTGTCGGTCGATCAGCAACGGTCGTCATGCGGACGCACCTCCCGAGCGACGGAACCAGCGGCGGGTCGGGCCGGTCGCGTCGTCGCGCTCACCCAGCACCTTGAACTGCACGATCGTCAGGAGGACGACCGCGGCGAACAGCACGTAGCTCATGGCCGCGGCGACGCCGTAGTTGCCGAACCCGAACGTGTTGTAGACGAGGTAGGCGACCGAGAGCGTGCTGTTCAGCGGTCCGCCCTGGGTCATCACGAACGGCTCCTCGAAGAACTGCAGGAAGCCGATGCCGGTGATCACGCCGGCAAAGAGCATGGTCGGGCGGATCGTGGGGATGGTGATCCGCCGCAGGCGCTGCCACGCGTTGGCGCCGTCGAGCGCGGCCGCCTCGTGCAGGGCCTTGGGCACCGACTGCAGGCCGGCCAGGAAGATCACGACGAGCGTGCCCAGCGAGCGCCAGACGGACATGGCGATCAGGGACGGCATCGCCCACGTCGTGCTGCCCAGCCAGTCGGGACCGGTGATGCCGACCCAGCTGAGCACCTCGTTGATGAGGCCGTTCTCGGGCCGCAGCAGGAACCGCCAGACGACGGCGACGGCCACGATCGAGGTGACGACCGGCATGTAGTAGCCGATCCGGAAGAACCCGGACAGCTTGGTGATGCCGGTGTTCAGCGCGATCGCGATGGCGAGCGCCACGAGCATGGTCAGCGGGACGCCGACGACGACGAAGTACAGCGTGTTGAACGCGGCCTTCTGGAACGTCGGGTCCGTGAGCACGGTCGCGAAGTTGTCGAGCCCGACGAAGTTGACCGCGAACGGGTTCTGCAGGTCGCGGCTCTTGATGTCGGTGACGCTCATGAAGAGCGACGAGATCACCGGCCACGCCATGAACACGAGGAACAGCAGGACGAACGGTGCTGCCATGCCCCACGCGGCGATGCTGCGCCGGCGGCGCAGGGGCGACGAGCGTCGCACCCGGGGGGCGGCCTGGTCGGCCGCCCCCACGGGCACCACGCCCGGCCCTGAGGTCAGGGTCGCGGCCATGACGTCAGAGCCCCGTGCCGATCGCTTCGGCCTGCTGCTGGATGGCCTTCGCGGCCTCCGCCGGGTCCTCGCCGGTCTTGCAGACCTTCTCCAGCTCGGTGTCGATGACGTTGGCGACCTGCTCCCACGTCGGGATGCTGGGCGGCGCCATCGCCGTCTTCATCTGCTCGCCGAACACCGCGAGGTTCGCGTCGGAGGCCAGGTCGCCCTGGTCCCAGGCCGACTGCACGGCGGGCAGGTCGCTGGTCGTGGCGTACCACTTCGCCTGCACGTCGGGCTGGCTCAGCCACTGGACGAACTTCCAGGCGGCGTCGCGGTTCTTCGCGTTCTTGAACACGGCGAGGTTGGACCCGCCGATGAACGACGCCTGCTTGACGTCCTTGGGCATCGGCGCCAGGGTCACGCCGTTCATGAAGTCCTCGCCGCCGGTGTCCTTGAGGATCCCGATGTGCCACGGCCCGGACGAGAACGCGCCGATCTTGCCGGCCACGAAGTCGGGTTCGAGCGTGCCGTCGGGGAGCTCCTCGGGGGCGACGCCGTCGGTGAAGAACGACTGGTAGTAGGTGAGCGCCTTGACGAACTCGGGGCTGTCGAACGTGAACGTCGTGTTGTCGGAGTTCATGATCTCGGCGCCGGCCTGCCACGCGAACGGCAGGAACGTCTGCCACGCGCCCGTCTGGCCCGGCTGCAGGTTGATGCCCCACTGCGCCCCGGCGGACTGCATGCCCTTCGAGGTGGCCATGAGGTCGTCCCAGGTGGCGGGCGTCGGCGAGACACCGGCCTTCTCGGCGAGCGCCGTGTCGACGTAGATCACGCGGGTCTCGACGTACCACGGCACGCCGTACGACGTCCCGCCGACCTCGGTGGAGCCCCAGGCGCCGGGGAAGAAGGTGGACTTGTCGACGACGTCGGGCGTCGCGTCGAGGCCGCCCGTGGACGCGAACTCGCCCATCCACGTGGTCCCGATCATCGAGACGTCGGGGGTCTCGTCGGCCGCGATGGCGGTCGCGATCTTGTCGTGGGCCGCATCCCAGGGGATCGCCGTGACGTCGATCGTGACGTCGGGGTTCTCCTCGGTGAACGCCTTCGCGAACTCACCGAGCGCCTGCCCCTCGGTGCCCATGGCCCAGACGCTGACCGTGCCGCTGACGTCGCCGGTGGCGACGGGCGCGGCGCTGGTGTCCTGGGCGGCCGTGTCGTTGCTCCGACCGCACGCGGCGGTCAGGGCGAACGTCGTGATGGCCAACGCGGCGACGCTGGCGCGCGTGGATCTCCTCATGGCGGTTCCTCCTCGAACCTGGACAGCCCCTCGTGGGGTCTGTCAGGGGTGCAGGCCGCAGCTGTCGCGGACCACCAGGTCGGTGGCGAGCGACTCGTGCCGCGGGGTCGTGCGGTTTCCGGTGATGCGCTGGTCCAGCACCTCGGCGGCGAGTGCCCCGAGCGTGCGCATCGGCTGACGGACTGTGGTGAGGGCGGGGCGGGCGTGGCGCGCGGCCATCACGTCGTCCCAGCCGGTGATGGCGATGTCGCGCCCGACCCGCAGGCCGATCTCCTCGGCGGCGACGATCGCGCCGAGCGCGATCTCGTCGTTGGCGCACACGAGCGCGTCGGGGCGGTCGCGGACGGCGAGCAGGCCGGCCGCGACGCGGGCGCCGGACGCCTCGTCGAGGTGGCACGGCGTGACCGTGGGCTCGATGCCGTGCTTGCCGAGTCCCTCGTGGACACCGCGCCAGCGCTCGGCGACGTCGGGGGACTCCTCGGGCGAGCCGAGGAACGCGACCCTGCGGACGCCGTGCGAGGCGAGGTGCTCGCCGAGAGCGCGTGCGGCGTCGAGCCCGTCGGCGCGGATCGAGTCGACGCCGGCGACCTCGGGACGCGCGACGACGACGATCGGGAGGCCGAACGCGCTGAGCTCCTCGACGACGTGGTCGGGGATCGTGCGACCGAGCACGACGAGCCCGTCGACCCGGCCGGCGAGGTCGCGCACGGCGGTGGCCGGGTCCGGTCGGCCGTGGGTGGCCAGGACGAGGACGCTGCGGCCCAGCCGCGAGGCGGTCTCCTCGTACCCGAGCAGCACCTCGGCGTAGTACGGGCCGGACAGGTCGGGGAAGACGATGCCGTTCGCGGCGTGCTTGCGCTCGGCCAGCGACGTGCCGGCGTGGCTGGGGCGGAAGCCCAGGTCCGCCACCGCTTCGAGCACGCGGGCGCGGGTCGCCTCGGCCACCGGGGCCGAGCCGCGCAGGGCGCGGGAGACGGTCGCGATGCCGACGCCGGCGCGCTCGGCCACGTCGTAGATCGTCACCGGGGCAGCGCTCGGACGGCCGTCACCGGTGTCCATAGGAAGCGCTTTCATGGCTTGACCGTCACACGGCCGGACGAACCGCGCAACTCGGAGGAACGCGACATGGGCCCGGTCGCGGTCGCGGCGGCACCCGCTCGACGGCCCGTCCGTCCTGGTCAGTCCCGGTGGTTGCCCGGGGCGCACGGCCGCCGGAAACTGGTCCGGATTGCTCGTCGGCGCGGGGCCTCGGCGGGTCCTGGACGCTGCGCGGGGCGGCCTCCGCACCCCGGTATCCTGAGCCACGTCTGCCGACGTCGGCCGCGCTGCCGCACGGCGGCGAGAGAGCCACGGGTCTCCACCGAGGGAATCGATGACCACCGCACCTGCGCGCGCCCCCCAGACCGACACCGTCGACGTCGCCGCCGCGACGCCGGACCAGGAGCAGCCGTTCGCGGAGCTGGGCCTGAAGCCGGACGAGTACCAGCGCATCCGCGACATCCTCGGCCGCCGCCCCACGGCCGCCGAGCTCGCCATGTACTCGGTCATGTGGTCGGAGCACTGCTCGTACAAGTCGAGCAAGAACCACCTGCGCCAGTTCGGCGACAAGACGACCGACGCCATGAAGGAGCACCTGCTCGTCGGCATCGGCGAGAACGCGGGTGTCGTGGACATCGGCGACGGCTGGGCGGTGACGTTCAAGGTCGAGTCGCACAACCACCCGTCCTACGTCGAGCCGTACCAGGGCGCGGCCACGGGCGTCGGCGGCATCGTGCGCGACATCATCTCGATGGGTGCCCGGCCGGTCGCGGTCATGGACCAGCTGCGGTTCGGCGCGGTCGACCATCCCGACACGGCCCGCGTCGTGCACGGCGTCGTGGCCGGCGTCGGCGGCTACGGCAACTCCCTCGGCCTGCCGAACATCGGCGGCGAGCTGGTCTTCGACGCGTCCTACCAGGGGAACCCGCTGGTCAACGCGCTGTGCCTGGGCGTGCTGCGGCACGAGGACATCCACCTGGCCAACGCGTCCGGCGCGGGCAACAAGGTCGTCCTGTTCGGCGCGCGCACGGGCGGGGACGGCATCGGCGGCGCCTCGATCCTGGCCAGCGAGACGTTCGACGACACCAAGCCGTCCAAGCGTCCGTCGGTGCAGGTGGGCGACCCGTTCATGGAGAAGGTGCTCATCGAGTGCTGCCTCGAGCTCTACGCCGCGCGCGTGGTCGAGGGCATCCAGGACCTGGGCGCCGCGGGCATCTCCTGCGCGACCAGCGAGCTGGCCTCCAACGGCGACGGCGGCATGCACGTCGACCTCGAGAACGTGCTGCTGCGCGACCCCACGCTGACCGCCGGCGAGATCCTCATGTCGGAGTCGCAGGAGCGCATGATGGCCGTGGTCCGGCCCGACCAGCTCGACGAGTTCCTGGCCATCACCGGCAAGTGGGACGTCGAGACCGCCGTGATCGGTGAGGTCACCGGCACGGGCCGCCTCACCATCGACCACCACGGCGAGCGCATCGTCGACGTCGAGCCCCGCTCGGTCGCGCACGACGGTCCGGTCTACGACCGCCCGTACGCGCGTCCGGCCTGGCAGGACGGGCTGAACGCCGACACCACGGCCGCCCTGGGCAAGCCGTCGACGAACGCCGAGCTGCGCGCGACGGCCCTGCAGCTGCTGGCCAGCCCGAACCTCGCGTCCAAGGCGTGGGTGACCAACCAGTACGACCGGTTCGTGCAGGGCAACACGGCGCTCGCGCAGCCCGACGACTCGGGCGTGATCCGCGTCGACGAGTCGACCGGTCTGGGCGTCGCCCTGGCCACCGACGCCAACGGCCGGTACGCCAAGCTCGACCCGTACACGGGCGCGCAGCTGGCCCTCGCGGAGGCGTACCGCAACGTCGCGACGACGGGCGCCCGCCCGCTGGCCGTGACCGACTGCCTCAACTTCGGCAGCCCCGAGCACCCCGACTCGATGTGGCAGCTGGTCGAGGCCATCCGCGGCCTGGCCGACGCGTGCCAGGTGCTCGAGGTGCCGGTGACCGGCGGCAACGTGTCGCTCTACAACGGCACGGGCGAGCCGGGCCTCATCGACTCGGCCATCCACCCGACCCCGGTGGTCGGCGTGCTGGGCGTCCTCGACGACGTCGCGGACGCGACCCCGTCCGGCTGGACCGCCCCCGGCCAGGCCGTCTACCTGCTGGGCACCACGCGCCCCGAGCTGGACGGCTCCGCCTGGGCCGACGTCGTGCACGGCCACCTCGGCGGGCTCCCGCCGGCCGTGGACCTGGCGGCCGAGCGCCGGCTGGCCGAGGTCCTCGTCCGCGCCAGCCGCGACGAGCTGGTCGACGCCGCGCACGACCTCTCCGAGGGTGGCCTGGTCCAGGCGCTCATCGAGTCGAGCCTGCGCTACGGCGTCGGCGTGCAGGTCGACCTGGAGGCGCTGTGCGCCCGCGACGGCGTGACGCCGTTCGAGGCCCTGTTCTCCGAGTCCACGGGCCGCGTGCTCGTCGCCGTCCCCCGCTCGGAGGAGGTCCGCCTGGTCGACCTCTGCACCGCGCGCGGCGTCCCCGCGCTGCGGCTGGGGGAGACGGCCGAGTCGTGCTCGCCGGGCGCCGGCACGCCGGTCGACGAGTCCGACCACGTGCACGGCCCGGCGGTCGAGGTGCAGGGCGTGTTCACCCTGCCGCTCGACGAGGCCCGCGCCGCCCACGAGGCGACCCTGCCCCGCTGGTTCGGCTAGAGACCCGACAACCCGTCGGGCCAGGTGAGGCTCGAGAACAACATGGGACGCGTTCTGGCCATCGACAACGCGTGCCATGTTGTTCTCGCGCGCTGGAACCCCGGCCGCACTATTTCCGTGGCCCCGGAGCGGGCACGTACCTACCGTCGAGGTCGTGCCACTCGATCCCTCTCCCGACCACGTCCGCGTGGTGCGCGCCGACAAGGGCGCGGTCCTCGTGCTGCCCGCGGGCGCGCTCGACGAGGGGGATCCCCGCCGCGTGACGCTCGACCGCGACGGGCTGGTGGCCACGGAGGACGGTGAGCGCCTCGCGCCGACGGTCGGGGACTGGCTGCTCGTCGACGAGGTCGACGGCGGAGCGCACGCCCGCACGCTCGGCGCCCGTCGCACGGCCCTGGTCCGCGACACGGCCGGGGAGACGTCCCGCGTGCAGGCGCTGGCCGCGAACATCGACGTCGTGCTGGTGGTCGAGCACCTCGATCCGGACCCGGACCTCGGCCGGGTCGAGCGGCTGCTCACGCTGGCGTGGCGCTCGGGCGCCCGGCCCGTGGTCGTGCTCACCAAGGCGGACCTGGTCCCGGACCCGGCGGGCATGGCCGACKAGGTCGCCGCGGTCGCCCTGGCCGTCGACGTGCACGCGGTGAGCGTCCCCACGGGCCAGGGTCTCGACCCCGTCCGGGCCCTGCTCGTGCCGGGCACCACGCTGGTCGCCGTCGGGCCCTCCGGCGCGGGCAAGTCCACGCTGGTCAACGCGCTGGCCGGCCGCGAGGTCATGGCGACCGGCGGGCGGCGTGCGGACGGCCGCGGCCGGCACACCACGACCCACCGCGAGCTCGTCCCGCTGGCGGGTGGGGCGGTGCTCATCGACACGCCCGGCATCCGCGGCGTCGGGCTGGTGGCGGACGCCGAGGCGCTGGACACCACGTTCGCCGACGTCGCGGTGCTCGCCGCGCAGTGCCGGTTCGCCGACTGCCACCACGCCGGCGAGCCGGGGTGCGCGATCGAGGCGGCCGTCGACAGCGGGGAGCTGCCCGAGCGCCGGTTCGAGAGCTGGCGCCGCCTGGCGCGGGAGGCGGCCTACCAGGCGCGTCGGTCCGACGCCCGGCTGGCCGCCGAGGAGAAGCACCGCTGGAAGCAGAGGACTCGCGAGTACCAGCGGGGCATGCGGGGACCCGGTCGGCCCCGCGACTAGCTAGCCCGGTGGCACGTTGACGAACTGGAACTGCAGCCGCACGTCCGCGGTCCTCGGGACCATCAGGGTCGTCGCGCTGGCGGACCAGGCGGAGGGCACCAGGAACATCGCGGTGGGCCCCTGCACCAGCAGCCGTAGCCCCCGGTAGCGGTAGCGCGGCTGCTCGGTGAGCAGGGCGCAGGCGGGGTCGGGGGCGTCGCCGGTGGTCCAGCAGAGGTCCTCGGGCGCGCCGACCGTGTTGCGCAGGTGCAGGTCGGAGGGGCTGTCGAGGATGACGGCGGGCAGGTCGTCGAGGTTGCGGGCCGTCTGCTGCGCCTGCCCGCGGCCGGACCAGTCGGCGGTGATGGACACGGCCCAGAACGCGGCCGCGAGGACGAGCACCCACATCCCGGCGACGATCCCGGGGGCCCGGGTCGTCGCGTACCCGAGCGTCAGCGCGCAGACCGCGGCGCCGACCCCGATCAGCGCCGCCGACACCAGCGACAGGTACGGCCACGCCCCCCACCACGCGTACGCCACGAGGAGCACGAGGCCTGCCCCCAGCACCACGCAGCCGGCGGTCACCCACACGCGGGCGGTGCGCTGGACCCGGGCTTCCCCGCCGTCGACCGCTCGTGCCTCCCGCGCGCGGACGTCGATCCGGCCGTGCAGAGCGACCACGGCCACCGAGACGACGGTGAGCACCAGCAGGGGGACCAGCAGCGGCTGCGGGCTGCGCATCACGTAGTCGCGCGGCGTGAGCCCGATGGTGTCGACGTCCACCCCGAAGTAGGCGTACTCCGACCGCGTGAACACGTACCCGAAGTAGAAGAGCAGCGTGGTCACCAGCGTGATCGGCGCGGCGATCTGCGTCGCCAGCGTGAGCCACCCGGGCAGCGCGCGGCCGCTCGGGGTTGTCGCCACGTCAGCCGTCCCCGTTGGTGACCGCGAAGCTCTCCAGGTCGAGGTCCGGCGAGACGTCCGGGGCGGCGCCGAGGGCCGTGGCCGCGTCGTCGCAGTCGGCGGTCGTCGCGGGCTCGGCGCAGGCGAACGTGCCCTGCATCCCGACGAGCGCCTTCGCGCCGGCCTCGGCGGTCGGCCCGCTGTCCCGGGCGAACCCGACCAGGCAGCCCGAGTTGTCGACCGTGATCGTCGCGCCGATGCAGGCGGGGCCGGACTGGCCGGTGCAGGCGTCGGCGTAGACCGACCACGTGGCCGGCTGGACCTCGGCGTGCACGATGGCGAACGACATCCCCTCGGTCAGCTGTGGCGTCCCCTCGCCGCCCCAGTTCCAGAACAGGCAGACCACGCCGGCCTCCACCGAGGCGGGGGAGCCGGACCCGGCGACGGCGGTCGTGAGCACGGGCAGCGCGTCGCCCTGCTCCTGGGGCTGCTCGACGTCGCCCGAGCCCTTGGTGGGTGCGACGTCCGCGGCGGCGGCCGACGACGGCGCGGGTGCGGGCGTGGTGGGCGGCCCGGTGCAGGCGCCGAGGGTGACGACGAGGACGAGCGCGGTGAGCAGGCGTCGACGCAGCATGGCCAGACCTCCCACGCGGCGGCCGGGTGCATCACCGCGCCACCTCCCAGGATGGCCGCGATCGGTCCACGTGACGAGCCCCGGCGCGCGGAAGCGCATCGACGACCCGGTTCGGATGGCTAAACGATTCGGATCCGGCCGATCGCTCGCCAGACCGTCGGGGCGTCGGGTTTCCTCGTCGAGACCTGGTGCCCGCCGCCGTCCCGAGGAGTCCCATGCCCACCCGCAGAAGCATCACCGCGCTGCTCGCCGCCGCGGCCGTCGCGGTGGCCGGCCTGACCGCCGTCACCGCCAGCGCCGCGCAGGCTGCCCCCGGCTGCAAGGTCGACTACCAGGTGACCAACCAGTGGCAGGGCGGCTTCGGCGTCAACGTGGTGGTCACCAACCTGGGCGACCCGGTGAGCGCGTGGACCGTCGGGTGGACGTTCGGGGCCGGCCAGAAGATCACCTCGCTGTGGAACGGCAGCGTCACCACCTCGGGCTCGTCGGTCTCCGTCGCCAGCCTGGCGTGGAACGGCTCTCTGGCGACGAACGCGCAGACGAGCTTCGGCTTCAACGGCTCCTGGAGCGGCACCAACCCGGTGCCCACCGCGTTCACCGTGAACGGGACCGCGTGCACGGGCACCACCCCGACGACGACGCCTACCGTGACACCCACACCCACGACGACCCCGAAGCCCACCCCGACCCCCACCCCGACGGTGACCGTGACCCCGACCCCCACACCGAGCCCGACACCGACCACGCCCCCCACGGCGAGCGGCTTCTACGTCGACCCGACCACGCAGGGCTACCGCGCGTGGCAGGTGGCCACGGGCACGGACAAGGCGCTGCTGGAGAAGATCGCGCTGACCCCGCAGGCGTACTGGGTGGGCAACTGGGCCGACGCCGCGCACTCCAAGGCCGAGGTCGCCGACTACACGGGCCGCGCGGTCGCCGCCGGCAAGACCCCGATGCTCGTCATCTACGCGATCCCGGGCCGCGACTGCGGCTCCTACTCGGGCGGTGGCGTCGCCGAGAGCGCGTACGCGGCGYGGATCGACGCGGTCGCCGCGGGGATCCAGGGCAAGCCGTACGTCGTCCTCGAGCCGGACGCCCTCGCCCAGCTGGGCGACTGCGCCGGACAGGGCGACCGGGTCGGCTACCTCAAGTACGCGGCCAAGTCCCTGACCMTCAAGGGCGCCCGCGTCTACATCGACGCCGGCCACTCGTCGTGGCTGCCCGTGAGCACCGCCGTGAGCCGGCTCAACCAGGTCGGCTTCGAGTACGCGGTGGGCTTCGCGCTCAACACGTCGAACTACCAGACCACGGCGGCGTCGAAGACCTACGGCCAGCAGATCTCGCAGCAGTTGGGCGGCAGGAAGTTCGTCATCGACACCTCGCGCAACGGCAACGGCTCCAACGGCGAATGGTGCAACCCGAGCGGTCGCGCTCTCGGCGAGAGGCCGACGCTGGTGAACGACGGCTCGGGACTCGACGCCCTCCTGTGGGTCAAGCTCCCCGGCGAGTCGGACGGCACCTGCAACGGCGGCCCGGCCGCCGGCGCCTGGTTCCCGAGCATGGCCCTCGAGCTGGCCCGCAACGCGACGTGGTGAGTCAGCCGTAGACCATCCCCATGAGCTCGCGGACGTCACGGATCGTGGCGTCCGCAAGCTCGTTCGCGTGCGCGTTCCCGCGGGCGAGGATGTCGGGCACCAGGCCGCGGTCCGCGGCGAACAGGGCGCGGCGAGCGCGCAGCGGCGCGAGGTGCTCGACGAGCGCGTCGGCAGTCACGGCCTTGAGCCGGGCCGAGCCGCCCGACCCGATCTCGTCGGCGATCGTCGACGGGTCGACGCCCGTGCACAGCGACGCCAGGAGCAGCAGGTTCGCGACCTCGGGCCGCGCGTCCGGGTCGTACGTGATGGTCCGGTCGGAGTCGGTCTTGGCGGACCGGATCGCGGCGACCGTCTGGTCGGCGGTCGCGCGCAGCTCGATGGCGTTGCCCCGGCTCTTGCTCATCTTGCGGCCGTCGGTCCCCAGCACCACCGGCGCCGCCGACAGCAGCGCCTCCGGCTCGGCGAAGCACGGGCCGTACCGCTGGGTGAACCGCCGCGCGACGGTCCGGGTCAGCTCCAGGTGCGGCAGCTGGTCCTTGCCCACGGGCACGACGTCGGCGTGGCAGAACAGGATGTCCGCGGCCTGGTGCACCGGGTAGGTCAGCAGCAGCCCGGACAGCGACCGGCCGGAGTCGGCCAGCTCCTGCTTGACGGTGGGGTTGCGCTCCAGCTCCGCGACGGACACCAGCGACAGGAACGGCAGCATCAGCTGGTGCAGGGCCGGGACCGCGCTGTGCGTGAAGATCGTCGCCGCGTCGGGGTCGATGCCCGCGGCGAGGTAGTCGAGCACGATCTCGTGCACATTCCCGGCGACGTCGCCCACCACCTCCCGGTCGGTGATGACCTGGTAGTCGGCGAGCACCAGGAACGTCTCGACGCCGGACTGCTGCAGGTGGACCCGGTTGGCGACCGTGCCGAACAGGTGACCGATGTGCAGGGGACCGGTGGGGCGCTCACCGGTGAGCATGCGTGCCATGAGGACTCCTTCGTGGAGCAGGCTGCGCACGTGCCTCGAGACAGCGATGCCCCCGTAGCCGCGTGAGCAGCTCGGGGGCAGGACGACCGCGGGCTGCGTCTAGTGCAGCCAGCGCCAGGTCGTGGAGGACATGGCGACGAGGCTAGCCGCGCCGGGCCACCCGCGGAAGCCCCGGGCGCGGCGGGCCGAGGCAGAATCGCCCCATGCCCCCGCGCCGCCGCACCGACCCCGCCGACGGCCGCGCTGCGCTCGCGGTGTGGCGCGCGGACCCCGCGGGGGTGCCGACGACGGCCCGGCGCACCGCGGTCCGGTTCACGCTCGAGGAGCTCGCCGAGGTGGCGCCGGGCAACGCGGTCGAGGTCCGGGTCCCGCCGGACGGTGCCGTGCAGGCCGTGGAGGGTCCTCGTCACACCCGGGGCACCCCGCCCAACGTCGTCGAGACCGATGCCCAGACCTGGCTGGCGCTGGCGACGGGTGCCCTGACCTGGGAGAACGCCGCAGCCGACGGCCGGATCCGGGCCTCCGGCGAGCGCGCCGACCTGCGCGAGTGGCTCCCGCTCCAGGCCGCCCGCGACCGTGGCTGACGCGCGCCTGACCTACGATCACGGGGTGCCGAACGACCCCCAGCCGCAGGACGCCGCCGACGAGACCGCGGTCCCGACGAGCGAGCCCGCAGCCGCCGAGCCTGCAGCGGCCGAGCCCGCGGGCGCCGAGCCCGCAGCCGCCGAGCCCGCGCTCGACGCCCGCGGGGTGCCGATCCCGTCCGAGCAGGAGCTGGCCGCCGTCGCGCAGCCCGCCACGGTGCGGCACGCACCGAAGTTCGGCGCGTTCATCACGGCGGGTGCGCTCGTGGGCGCGGTCGTCGGCCTCATCCTCACCGTGGTGGTCGAGCCCGCCCTGCCGCGCGCCGCCGACGGCTCCGGCTTCATCTCCTTCCTCGACGGCGAGGGTGCGGTCCGCACGTGGATGGCCGTCGCCGGTGCGGTGCTCGGCGGCTTCGTCGGCGGGCTGGTCGCCGTGGTGGCGGACCGGCGCAGCGTGCGCCGCGCCACCTCCGCCGACGTCTGACCCGTGGTGCGCATGGCCGCCGACGCCGGGGCGTGTGCGACCATAGGGTCGTGGCCCCCCGCGCAGACGGACGTCTGAACCACGACCTCCTCCCCAACGAAAAAGGCCCCCAGGACGCTTGTGGCGTCTTCGGCGTCTGGGCTCCAGGCGAGGAAGTCGCCAAGCTCACCTACTTCGGCCTGTACGCGCTGCAGCACCGCGGCCAGGAGTCGGCGGGCATCGCCACCTCCAACGGCCAGCAGCTGCTCGTCTACAAGGACATGGGCCTGGTGTCCCAGGTCTTCGACGAGACCGCGCTGAACGCCCTGCAGGGCCACATCGCCATCGGGCACGCGCGGTACTCGACCACCGGTGGCAGCACCTGGGAGAACGCGCAGCCGACGCTCGGACCCACGTCCGCCGGCACCGTCGCCCTGGGCCACAACGGCAACCTCACCAACACGGCCGAGCTGGTCGACCTCGTCGCGGAGCGCTACGGCAGCCAGCGGCGCGGCGAGCTGGCCCGCGGCAACACCACCGACACGGCGCTGATCACCGCGCTGCTGGCGGGGGACCCGGACCACACCCTCGAGGCCACCGCCCTCGAGGTGCTCCCGCGTCTGCGCGGCGCGTTCAGCCTCGTGTTCATGGACGAGCACACCCTCTACGCCGCGCGGGACCCGCAGGGCGTCCGCCCCCTGGTGCTCGGCCGGCTGGAGCGCGGCTGGGTCGTGGCCAGCGAGACCCCTGCCCTCGACATCGTCGGCGCCTCGTTCGTCCGGGAGATCGAGCCCGGCGAGTTCATCGCGATCGACGCCGACGGCCTGCGCAGCAGCCGCTTCGCGGCGGCGGACCGCGCCGGATGCGTCTTCGAGTACGTGTACCTGGCCCGCCCGGACACCTCGATCGCGGGCCGGTCCGTGCACGCCGCGCGCGTCGCCATGGGCCGACGCCTGGCCGTCGAGCACCCCGTCGAGGCCGACCTCGTCATCCCGGTGCCCGAGTCGGGCACACCCGCGGCCGTCGGGTACGCCGCCGAGTCGGGGATCACGTTCGGCCAGGGGCTCACCAAGAACGCCTACGTCGGGCGCACGTTCATCCAGCCGTCGCAGACCCTGCGCCAGCTGGGCATCCGGCTCAAGCTCAACCCGCTCAAGGAAGTCATCCGCGGCAAGCGGCTCGTGGTCGTCGACGACTCGATCGTCCGCGGCAACACGCAGCGCGCGCTCATCCGCATGCTGCGCGAGGCCGGCGCGGCCGAGGTGCACGTGCGGATCAGCTCGCCGCCGGTGAAGTGGCCGTGCTTCTACGGCATCGACTTCGCGTCCCGCGCCGAGCTCATCGCCAACGGCCTCGCGGTCGACGAGATCGCCGCGTCGCTGGGCGCCGACTCCCTCGGCTACATCTCCCCGGAGGGCATGATCGCCGCCACCGAGCAGCCCGCGTCGCAGCTGTGCGCCGCCTGCTTCACGGGTCAGTACCCGATCGAGCTGCCGCCGGACGACCGGCTGGGCAAGTTCCTGCTCGAGCAGAACGAGCTGCCGCTGGGTGCGCCCGAGGACGGTCTGCTCTCGATCGTCCCGGGCGCCGGCGGCGCGACCGCGCTGGACCACCCGTGAGCGGGGCGCAGGGCACGCAGGTCACCTATGCCACGGCCGGGGTCGACACCGAGGCCGGTGACAAGGCCGTCGAGCTGATGAAGGACGCCGTGCGCGCGACGCACGGCCCGCAGGTGCTCGGCGGCGTCGGCGGCTTCGCGGGGCTCTACGACGCGAGCGCGCTGCTGACGTACCGCAAGCCGCTCCTGGCCACCTCGACCGACGGCGTCGGCACCAAGGTCGCCATCGCGCAGGCCCTCGACATCCACGACACGATCGGGTTCGACCTGGTCGGCATGGTCGTCGACGACATCGTCGTGGTCGGCGCCAAGCCGCTGTTCATGACCGACTACATCGCCTGCGGCCGGGTGGTGCCCGAGCGCATCGCGGGCATCGTGCGCGGCATCGCGGCGGCGTGCTCGGTGGCCGGGACCGCGCTCGTCGGCGGCGAGACCGCGGAGCACCCGGGGCTGCTGGGTCCCGACGAGTACGACGTGGCCGGTGCCGCGACCGGCGTCGTCGAGGCCGACCAGCTGCTGGGTCCGGAGCGGGTCCGAGCCGGCGACGTGCTGCTGGCGCTGGGCTCGAGCGGCCTGCACTCCAACGGTTACTCGCTGGTGCGCAAGGTGGTCTCGGTGGCCGGCTGGTCCCTGGACCGGCACGTCGACGAGCTGGGCCGCACGCTGGGCGAGGAGCTCCTGGAGCCCACCCGCGTCTACGCGAGCGACTGCCTCGCGCTGGTCGAGCGTGCCGGGGTCGCCGGGCTGCACGCGTACAGCCACGTGACCGGCGGTGGGCTCGCGTCGAACGTCGCGCGCGTGCTGCCGCAGGGTCTCGTGGCGGACATCGACCGCGGCGGCTGGACGCTGCCGCCGGTGTTCTCGCTGGTCCAGCGCCTCGGACAGGTCCCGTGGACCGACCTCGAGGGCACGCTGAACCTGGGCGTGGGCATGGTCGCGATCGTCGCCCCCGACGCCGTCGCCGGGGTGCTCGCGCACGCCGCGGAGCTGGGCCTTCCGGCGTGGGAGCTGGGCACCGTGCGCGACGCGGACCCGACCACCGACGTGGTCGGCGCCCCCGGGTTCGTCGCCGGCACCAAGGGCGTGCACGGCGGAGCGGTCCAGCTGACCGGTGCGTACCGGGTCTAGCCCGTCGACAGCACGACCACCGGCAGCGCGACCACCGGCAGCACCCTGGCCCCGAACGTGACGAGCGAGACGGGCGGCAGGAGTCCTGCCGCCGTCTCGCTCGACGATCCCGCGACGTGCGCCGGATCAGCCACGTACCGCGTCAGCGGTCGTCGTCGGACCAGCGCCGGTAGTCGTCGCTGTCGTCGTCAGTGTCCGTGTCCACAGCCGCGCGAGGGCGGTTGTCGGTCACGACATCGTTGTGGCCGTGCGACGTGAGCTCCTGCTCGAGAGCTCGGTAGTTGGTCTCCGGGCTGAAGTACTTCAGCTCCCGGGCCACCTTCGTCTGCTTAGCCTTCTGACGGCCGCGCCCCATGGCATCGACCCCCTCTTACGTGGATGCGGGGCGGCTCCGTGCTGACACGTGCGGCCCCGGGGTGCTGAATCGTCTCTTCGTGGGGCAACGGTACATGCTCGTTCGGTATTCCGACCACTCGCCGGGGGCGACACGCATCACGTCGGGCCGGCGGGTGCGACGATGGACTCGGACCCATGTCCAGGTTCGTGCCGACTCGCCCCGCGCGTCGGCGCGTATGACCGTTTGGTCGGGTTTATGGTGGTGCCACGACTCGCGGGTCGCGCTACATGAGAAGTGTATGAGGGTCGTGTGAAGATCCGTTACGGGACCGTGTCCTGGAATGCGGTATCTGCGGCTTTCGTTCATGCTAGGTAGGCGTCGTCCGATTTGCCTGTCCGTGAGTCAACGGCGACGCTGGATGGATAACGTTTCACCCGCACGAGATGCACCCGCACGACCCGCACCTGTACTGGCCCGGGCGCCGACGCCGTCGGTGCAGCAGGCCGCACGCTTGCCAGGAGGCAGCTGATGAACGCACATCCCGCAGAATCCGAAGCACTGCTCACGCCCTCCGAGGTCGCGACGCTGTTCCGGGTCGATCCGAAGACCGTCACCCGTTGGGCGAAGGCCGGGAAGCTGTCGTCGATCCGCACCCTGGGTGGTCACCGTCGTTACCGCGAGTCCGAGGTGCGCGATCTGCTGAGCGGCATCCCGCAGCAGCGCCCGTCGGAAGGCTGAACGACCGTCCCACCCGGCCGAGGCCGTCGACCCTCCTCGACGCGCCCCGGCCGTCTCGTGCTCGGATGACGTCCGTCCACCACGTATGACGAGGACCCCCGCAGGCGCAAGGGCGCGCCCGCGGGGGTCCTCGTACGTCGGACGTGCGGCGATCAGCCCTTGTTGCGCCCCGCCGCGATGATCAGCGCCAGCAGGGCGGCCACCCCGAGCACGGCGCCACCCAGCACGGAGATCGCCTTCTTGCGGGCAGCGGGCTCGGTGCCCGAGCTCGTGGCGTCGACCCACAGCTGACGTCCCGACTCGACGGCGCGGCCGGCCTGCKCGCGCGGGTCCAGCCGGGCCACGAGCTCGTCGACCGTCGACGCCAGCTGGGCGCGGGTCACGGCCAGCTCGGACTCGAGTGCCACGATCTCGGGCGTGGTGAACGGCTTGGGCGCCTTCTCCGTCGAGGGCTTGTCCGTCTGGGGCTTGTCGTCGCTCATGCCGTGAACCCCGTCTTGACCGCGTCGATGTCCTTCTGCACGTTCTCGATGGCCTTGGCCGGCGTGGGCGGCGAGCCGGCCTTGATCCGGTTGATGCCGATGAGGACCAGCACCACGATGACCAGCAGCAGCACCACGCAGACGATCAGCGCCGCCAGCCAGAGGTCGAGCCAGATGTCGAGCACGATGATCGCCGTCGCGATCCCCGCGCCGAGCAGGTAGAGCGCGAGCACGGCACCGACGGCGACCAGCGCCGCACCGATCCCCAGCTGCTGCACGCGGCCCGTGACCTCGGCCTTGGCCAGGTCGATCTCGGCGCGGACGAGTCGGGCGGCCTGCTCACTGAGATCCGACACCAGCTGGCCGAGCGACTTCTCGTCACCCGGCGGTCCCGACTGCGTGCTCATGGGTACGACCTCTCGTGTGCACGTCCGTAGTGCCCTCAGTCTGGTGGTCGGCGATGCGGCGCGCGAGGGGTGAGTTGCGGATCACCCGCTGGGGTTCAGTCCTCCCAGGGGTGGACCTGCTCCTCGGCGGGGTGCACGGGCTCGTGGATGCGGACCACGGAGACGGCCGGGGGCGGCGGGAGGCGGCGCTTGGCCCAGGCCGCGACCCCGGCGCCGATCAGCAGGAGGGCGACGCCGATGATGAGCGCGGACAGCCACGGGTCGACGGCGTACGCGAGGCCGAGCACCCCGGCGGTGATGAGCAGGGCCAGCCCGAAGAACGTCAGGAGGGCCGCGGCGGCGAACCCGAGCGCGGACGGGCGGACCTCGACGGCGCGGGCCTTGACGCTGCGCGCGACCGCGTCGATCTCCGACTGGATGGCCTCCCGGACGTGGTCCTCGACCTCGGCGAACTTCTCGCGGGCGCGCCCGGCCAGCGGCTCGGTGATCCGGTCGAAGAAGCTGCGGGGTCGTTCGGCTCCGGGGGTGCCGGCCATGGGGTCCTCCTCGTGGGGCGTGCGGTGCGCCCAGACTAGGAGCAGAGGGGCTAGGTGCCCGGGACCGGCGCGGTGCACACGGTCGTGTGCGCGGGGCACAGCCGGGTGCCCCCGACGACGAGCCGCAACCGGACGTCGGTGTTCGCCAGCCCCTGCTCGTCGAACGCCTCGCGCAGGGTCTCCGGGTCCACCGACGGGGGAGGCCCGAGCGCGTTGACGGTGACGACGGCGTTGAGCGCGTCGACGGTCGTGATCTCCCAGCCCGCGTCGCGGGCCCACTGCTCCGCGATCGGCCGGGCCTGTGCCTCGATCGACTGGTCCCGCACGACCGAGAGCGAACCGRCGGTCAGCGGGATCGCCACGAGGACGACCAGGGCGGCGACCAGCACGAACGTGGTCCCTCGGACGCGGCCGACGGGGTAGCCGGCGGCGACGGCCGCGGGTCTCACGCCGGCGAGGACGAGGACCAGCGTCCCCGTGGCGATGATGGCGGCGACGTTGGTGGCGAAGAGGAGGGCCGACTGCGCCGCGTCGGCGGTCCGGCCGACCTGCAGGAGCAGGCCGGTCACCGAGAGCGGCGGGACGAGCGAGATGGCGATCGCCACGCCCGGCAGCGTGTCGGAGATGTCGGACCGGATCAGGGCGAACGCCCCGACCGTCCCCGTCGCCAGCGCGGCGAGCAGGTCGATGAGCTTCGGGCTGATCCGTCCGGCCACCTGGGAGTTGCCGACGAAGTCGTCGGACGGATGGGCCAGCAGCCCCACCAGGTACCCGATGGCGACCACGACGAGCGCGCCGAGCAGGACGTGGACCAGGCTGCGCACCAGGTGGGGGCGGTCGGCGAGCACGAGCGAGAACGCCACGCCGAGGATCGGAGTCATCAGCGGTGCCACGATCATCGCGCCGATGACGGTGGCGGTGGAGTCGGCGATCACGCCCGCCGTGGCGATGATCGACGCCAGGACGAGCAGTACCCAGAACCGCGTCGACGACCTGCTGGTGATCGGCGGCTCGATGAACACGGCCCCGGCGATGCGCTCCACGTCGGCCGGCACGACGTTGCTCAGGCTGTTCATGACACCTCTTCCGCGCGGGTGCTGCTCGGGCCATCGTCGCCGAGCCGCCGACCCCGACGAGGGCGGCGCGCCGCCTGCTTCGACCGTTCCGGCCGGTATCCGCGAAGTCGTCCTGGTTGGTGGTAGAACAGCCAAGGCAGACCGCCTGAGCACAGAGGAGCTCGTGATGGCAGCAGTGGATGTAGACCAGCTGGGACACGTCGACGTGGCGATCGTCCTGTTCGACGGCCTCGACGTGGGTGACGAGGTGGCGCAGGCGCTCAGCGAGCTGCACGCCTCCGGCACCGTGCGCATCATCGACCTGGCCGAGGTGAGCAAGGACGCTGCCGGTGCGGTCACGGTGATCGAGCCGTCGGAGGGCGAGACGGGCACGGCGCTGGACTCGGTGGGGGACGACCCGCTGGACCTGCTGAGCGAGGCGGACCTGTTCGAGATCGGCGAGGGGCTCGAGCCGGGGCAGACCGCGCTCGTCGTCGTGTGGGACAACGCGTGGGCCGTCAAGCTGGCCACGGCGGTGCGGAGCTCGGGCGGCGAGGTCGTCGCGTTCGAGCGGATACCGCGGGAGATCGTGCAGATCGCCATCGAGGCGCTGAGTGAAGGAGCTGGTGAGTGATGCGCGGACGACGGATCGGACGCCCCGGGCTGGTCGGGACCATGGCGCGGACCGCCGTGATCGCGGGGACCGCCACCGCGGTGAGCGGCGGCATGCAGCGACGGCAGATGGGCAAGGCCCAGGACGCGCAGGACCAGCAGTACGCCGAGCAGCAGGCGGCGGCCCAGCAGCAGCAGGCGATGGTCGACCAGGCGGCGGCGCAGGCAGCGGCCCAGGTGCAGGCTCAGCAGGCGGCGGCAGCGCCTGCCGCGGCACCGCAGACCGATGTCATCGCCCAGCTCAAGCAGCTCGCCGACCTCAAGGCGGCCGGCGTGCTCGACGACGCCGAGTTCGCCGCGGCGAAGGCCAAGGTCCTCGCCGGCTGACCCCATCATGACGAAGCCCCGCTCCGGAGAGATCCGGGCGGGGCTTCTGATGTGGCCACTGGCAGGGTCGAACTGCCGACCTTTCGATTTTCAGTCGAACGCTCTACCAACTGAGCTAAGTGGCCATACGTACCGAGCGACCCCGACGGGACTTGAACCCGCGACCTCCGCCGTGACAGGGCGGCGCGCTAACCAACTGCGCTACGGGGCCTTGGATGAAGCTGCAAGGCCTGTACTGCTGAACTGCTCGTACCCCCAACGGGATTCGAACCCGTGCTACCGCCGTGAAAGGGCGGGGTCCTAGGCCGCTAGACGATGGGGGCTTGTCCAACGCGAACATCCAACCCCCAACGCCGAGGCGCCGGATGACCGGTGACGAGCATACGGGTTGTTCGGCCCGAACTCCAAAGCGGCGGGATGTGGCTGCGATCACCCCGCCCTGAGCAGGCAGGATGGACCCCATGGTCGACATGTCGCGTGAGGAGTTCGAGGACGCAGTCCGCGACGCGCTCGACGAGATCCCGGACGAGCTGGCCGCCCTGATGGACAACGTCGTGGTGCTGGTGGAGGACGAGTCGCCCGAGGGTGAGGTCGAGCTGCTCGGCCTGTACGAGGGGACGCCGCTGACCGAGCGCGGCGAGTTCTGGGCCACGGGGTCGCTGCCCGACCGGATCACGATCTTCCGGCTGCCGACGCTGGCCATCTGCGACGAGCGCGCCGACGTGGTCGAGGAGGTCGCCGTCACGGTCGTGCACGAGATCGCGCACCAC
>NZ_JBFULZ010000013.1:0-36097 GCF_054049635.1 Cellulomonas sp. P5_C6
GGGTGCCAGGTGGTCCCGGCGCGGCCCGACCCCGAGGAGAGAGCCGTTCCCATGTCCCAGACCACCAGTCCGACACAGGACGCACCGACCGTGCAGGCGACGCCGCCGGCACCGGCGGGAGCCTCCCGGTCACGGACGCTCAACCGGTTGCGGCGCACGCTGACGCCGTACGGATTCCTCACCCCCACGGGGGTGCTGCTGATCATCCTGATGATCACGCMGATCATCATGGTCGTCAGCTACTCGCTGCTCGACGGGGTGATCACCAACAAGAACCCCGCGTTCGTCGGCTTCGACAACTACCTGGCGGTCCTCACCGACCCCGTGTTCGTCACCGCGGTGCGGAACACCCTCGTCTTCACCATCAGCTCGGTGATCGCGCACTTCGTCATCGGGCTGGCCTTCGCACTGATGCTCAACTCGCCGTTGCTGGGCAACCGCACCAAGGGCCTCTTCCGGGTGCTCTACATCCTCCCGTGGCTGTTCACGGTGGCGATCGTCGCGGTCCTCTGGCGGCTGCTGCTCAGCCCGAACGGCGTCATCAACTACCTGCTCGGGACGGCCGGCCTCACGGACGGCCAGACGGAGTGGCTGGCCAACCCGTCGACCGCCCTCGCGGCGGTGACGTTCATCAACATCTGGTCGGGCTACCCGTTCTTCATGATCTCGCTGCTGGCGGGTCTGCAGGGGATCCCGAAGGACCTCTACGAGGCCGCACGCGTCGACGGCGCCGGTGTGGTCGCGCAGTTCCGCAACGTGACCCTCCCGATGCTCCGGCCGATCATCATCTCGATGGCGCTCCTGGACTTCATCTGGACCACGCAGCAGTTCGCGCTCATCTGGATGACCACCGGCGGCGGGCCCATCACCGCCACCGAGGTGCTGTCCACCTTCACCTACAAGCTCGCGTTCACCCAGTACGAGTTCTCCGTGGCCTCCGCGGCCGCCGTCCTCGTGCTGCTCATGTCGATGGTGCTCGCGTTCTTCTACGTCCGGCACCAGAAGGCGAGGGACTGAGATGACCACGCTGGCCACCCCTGTCGTCACGACGGACGGGCCCGTGCTGCGCACGCCGCCCAAGCAGACCGGCAAGAAGACCCTGCTCGTCGTCGCCCTGATCCTGGGCGCCTGCTTCTCGGCGCTGCCCGTGGTCTGGATGCTCTCGAGCTCGTTCAAGACGAACCCCGAGATCTTCGAGTTCCCGCCGCGGCTGATCACCCCCGGCTTCTCGTTCGACGCCTACACGACGATCCTCACGGACCCCGTGAAGCTGCGGTTCTTCTTCAACAGCTACGTCATCGCGCTGTCGGTCACCGCGCTCTCGCTCGTGGTCGCCCTGCACGCCGCGTACGCGTTCAGCCGATACGAGTTCTGGGGCAAGAAGACGATCAACGTGGTCGTCGTCTCGGTCCAGGCCGTGCCCCCGATCACGCTGCTCATCCCGTACTTCGGGCTGGTCGTGGCGCTCAAGCTCTACAACACCTACCAGGGCCTCATTCTCACCTACATGGTGTTCACGCTGCCTTACGCGATCATCATGCTCACCGGGTATTTCAATACCCTGCCCAAAGAGCTCGACGAGGCCGTCAAGGTGGACGGCGCCGGCCCGATGACCGCATTGTGGCGCATTCTCGTCCCCATCTCTGTCCCCGGCCTCGTGTCGGTCGGCGTGTACACGTTCATGATCTGCTGGAACGAGTTCCTGTTCGCGCTGACGCTGACCCGCACGGAAGACATGCGCACGGTGCCCATCGGCATCCAGCTGCTCATGGGACAGCATTCGTACGAATGGAACGAGATGATGGCGATGAGCATTCTCGGATGCATTCCCGTCCTCGTTCTCTTCCTCTTCTTCCAGCGCTACTTCATCGGGGGGATGACCGCCGGCGCTGTGAAGATCTAGACCCCCCTCCTCCGCAACACCCACACAGGAAAGTTGATACACACCATGTTGATGAATGGCCGAGACCTGCTCGCGGTGGCGAACGAGAACTACTTCGCCATCCCCGCCTTCAACATCAGCGACTACGCGATGGGCAAGGGGATCTTCGAGATCTCCGAGAAGCTGAACTCGCCGCTGATCGTGGCGATCCACCCCGACGAGGTGTCCCACATCGGCGGCGACGCCCTGGCGGCCCTCATCCAGCGCGCGCACCGCTCGTCCGTGCCCGTGGCCATCCACTGGGATCACGGCGGCMGCTACGAGCAGGTGCTCGAGGCCATCCAGCTCGGGTTCACGTCGGCGATGATCGACGCGTCGATGCAGCCGTTCGAGGACAACGTCGCGATCACCAAGAAGGTCGTCGACACCGCGCACGCCGTCGGCCTGTCGGTCGAGGGCGAGCTGGGCACCATCGGCAAGCTCGACGAGCAGGCCGAGGACGGCGTCCTCGTCTCCGACATCGCGTTCACCGACCCGGCCGAGGCCGTCGAGTACGTGCAGCGCACCGGCGTGGACAGCCTCGCGATCGCCATCGGCACGGCGCACGGCCTGTACCCCAAGCACGTGACCCCGCAGCTCAAGCTGGACCTGCTGCAGGAGATCAAGGCGCTCCTGCCCATCCCGCTGGTGCTGCACGGCGGCTCGGGCAACCCGGACGACGAGATCGGTCAGTCGGTCAAGCTCGGGGTCAACAAGATCAACATCTCGAGCGACATCAAGGTGGCGTACCACGACAAGATGCGTGAGGTCCTCGCGGACACCTCGCTGCGGGAGCCCAACAGCATCCAGCCGCCGTGCATCGCCGCGATGCAGGAGGTCGCCGCGCAGAAGATCCACCTGTTCGACGCGGCCGGCAAGGCCGACCTGTACTGACCGTCCGACACCTGCACGAGGAGCACCGATCGATGAGCACGAAGTTCGTGCTGGGCATGGGCGGAACGGTCGACTACGAGATCCGCTGGGACCCGGCGGTGCTCGGCCAGCTGGCCGCAGAGCACCGCGTCGGGGTCGGCGACCTGGACCTCGCGGCGCCGGTCGACTCGGTGCGGGACCTCGTGCGCAGCGTGCTGGCATTCGTCCGCGACGGTGTCGGGGGAGAGCGGTTCGTCGCCTCCTCCGACATCGTCGAGGCCGTCGCAGGACGCTTCGCCAAGCGGGTGACGCTGGGCGGGACGTGCGTGCGGGCGGCCATCGCGATGGATGTCCTGGGCGTCCCGAGCACGATGCACCTGGTCTCGATCGACGACCACGTGCGCCGCCTGCTCCCGGCGTCCGTCGACTACGTGTCGAGCGCGTCGCAGGACTCCCTCGACCCGCACCTGATCGTGCAGTACCCGGCGGGGACGCGCGTCCGGCTGGGCGACGGCACCGAGATCGTCGCGCCGCACCCCAACCGGATCATCTACGCCAACGACCCCCCGCACCGGGAGCTGCTCGTCGCCGCGGACCTGCCCGACGCGCTGCGGACGGCCGACGTCTTCCTGCTGTCGTCGTTCAACGTCATCCAGGACCCGGCGATCCTCGAGACCCGGCTCACGGAGGTGCGCTCGGCCATGCGAGCGCTGCCCGCGGACGCGCTCGTCGTGTTCGAGGACGCCGGCTACCACGTCCCGGCGCTCAGCCGGCGGGTGCGCGACGAGATGGTCTGGTCCGTCGACGTCTACAGCCTCAACGAGGACGAGATGCAGGCCTACCTCGGGCGGCCGGTCGACCTGCTGGACGCGTCCGCGGTCGCCAAGGCGGTCGGCGAGCTCCATACGCTCGTCCCCGCGCCGACCCTCGTCGTGCACACCAGGTACTGGGCGCTGGCGGTGGGCGCCCGGGCAGGTGCGCTGGAGCCCGCCCTCGTCGGCGGGATCACGATGGCGAGCACCCGGTACCGGCTGGGCGACGGCTTCACCGCCGACGACTACGCGGCGACCGGGGAGATGGCCCCGCACGAGGCGGGCGCACGTGTCGCCGACGAGGTCGCGCAGCTGCTGGGGTCCGACGCGCGCGTCGTCCCCGCGCTCGACCTCACCGCGGTGCCGGTGCCGACGACGATCGGGCTCGGCGACTCGTTCGTCGGCGGGTTCCTGGCCGCCCTGGTCCAGCGATGAGCAGCTGGACCGACCTCACCGACGACGGCCGCATCTCCCAGCCGTCGGCCCTCGCGAGCGTCGAGGCGCTCGGCGACCGCCTGGTGGTCCGGCTGGCCGGGGGGCTCGCGTTCGACGTGCTCCCGGACCGCGGGCTCGACCTCGGCGCGGTGTGGTGGGGCTCGACGCCCGTCGCGTGGCGGTCCCCGAACCCCGTCGACCCCGGACCGGGGCGGGGCTGGGAGGAGCGGTTCCTCGGGGGACTGCTGGCCACCTGCGGTCCGGACAACATCGGCGAGCCGCGCGGCACCTCCGGCCAGCACGGCACGCACCACCTCACGCCCGCGGTCGACGTGCACTGGTCGCGCGAGCGTGTGGGGGACGCCTGGCAGGTGTGCGTGACGGGCACGGTCGCGCACACCTCGCTGGGTGGTCCGCGGATCCTCGTCGAGCGGTCGATCGTCGCATCGACGGGGACGCCGGCCGTCGAGGTCAGCGACGTCGTGCGCAACGTCGGCGCCGTGTCGGCCGGCGTGCCGCTGCTCTACCACGTCAACCTCGGCGCGCCGCTGCTCAGGCCCGGCGCCCGGCTGGCGGTGGACGCCGACGAGCCCGCCGTCGTGCGCGAGCCGCTGCCGCCGGGGCGTGACCCGCTGGTCACGCCCGCCCCCGCGCTCGGGCTCGCCCCGGTCGTCGCCGAGCACCGCGGGGTGCGTGGCGCGCGGGCGGTCCTCGAGGGCGACGACGCGCACCCGTCCGTCGTCGTGACCTGGACCGGCTCGACCCTGCCGCGCCTGTGCACCTGGAGCTGGCCCGAGCGCGGCGCCTACGTGCTCGGCGTCGAGCCCACCAACGCCCCGCTGTTCGGGCCCGAGCGGGACCTGCCGCACGCCGGCGCGCCCGTGCTGGAGCCCGGCGAGACCTGGCACACGGGGGTCCGCATCGAGATCGTCGAAGGAGCCGCATGAGGCCGCTGTCCCTGCCCGCCAACCAGCCGGCCGACCGGTTCTACGCGGGCGGTCGCCAGATCGCCGACTTCCGCGGGACCGGACCCGCCGCGAGCCACGAGCCCGAGGACTGGGTGGCGTCGCCGACGGCCGTGTTCGGGCAGGCGCCCGTCGGCCTGACCGTGCTGCCCGACGGCCTGCCGCTGCGCGAGGCCATCGCGACCGACCCGGTCGCGTGGCTGGGCGAGGCGCACGTCGCGCGCTTCGGGTCCGACCCGAACCTGCTGGTCAAGCTGCTCGACGCSGGCCAGMGSCTGCCGGTGCACGCMCACCCCGRCGTSCCGTTCGCSGCCGAGCACCTGGGCCTCGSGCACGGCAAGACSGAGGCSTGGGTGGTCCTCGAGCCCGCGCGGGTGCACGTCGGGTTCACGCGGGACGTGGGCGCCGACGAGCTCGCCCGCTGGGTGGCGACGCAGGACACCGACGCGATGCTGGGCGCGATGCACGTGCTCGACCTCGAGGCCGGCGACGCCGTGCTCGTGCCGGCGGGGCTGCCGCACGCGATCGGCGAGGGAGCGTTCGTCGTCGAGCTGCAGGAGCCGACCGACCTGTCGATCCTGCTCGAGTGGTCGGGGTTCGAGATCGACGGCGCGGTCGATGGGCACCTCGGCCTCGGGTTCGACGTCGCGCTCGGCGCCGTCGACCGCAGGGGCTGGACGTCCGACGAGATCGGCGCCCTGCGCGGCGCCACCTCGGGCGACCTGCTGCCGGCCGCCGCAGAGTTCTTCCGCGCCGAGCGCTGGACGGGGCCGCGCGTGCTCGACCCCGGGCTCGCCGTCGTCGTGGTGACCGCGGGGAGCGGGACGCTCGGGGGCGTGCCCGTCCGTCGCGGCGAGACCGTCCTGCTGCCCGCCGCAGCCGGCCCGATCACCGTCGAGGGCGACGACCTCGACGTGATCGTCTGCCGGCCGCCACGCCCCTAGAGCACCTCGCGCAGCCGCGCCGCGAACGCCTCCGGCTCACCGGCGTGGCCGAACTCCGGCCCGGAGAACCCGCCGTGGTGGCTGGGGAATACCGCGAGCTCCTGGCCCAGCGTCTCCGCGACGGCCTCCGAGCTGCGCCAGGTGAGCAGCCCCGTGCTCTCGATGCCGGCGGCGATGACGACGCGCGTCGCCGTGCTCCGCAGCGCCGCGACGTCGGGCCGGTACGCGGTCACCGCGTTGGAGGCGCCCGAGAGCAGCGGGTCGTCGCGTGACCCGTCGTCCTGCGTCGGCATGCCGAACACGGCCGGGTCGGGCAGCTGCGCGGCGAACGCGTCGGTGAACTCGCCCGGCCAGCTGGTCAGCGCGATGAACGCCGCCATCCCGGCGCCCCAGCCGCGCTGCTGGTACGCGTCCTGGACGGCGCGCTCGGCGGCGGCCGCCTGGTCCGCGTCGGGCAGCACCGACAGGATCGGCGGCTCGTGCGCGACGAGCGTGCGGACGTCGTCGGGGTAGCGCGAGACCCACTCCAGGGCCGTGACCGCGCCGCCGCTGCTGGCGAACAGGTCCACCTGGCCCAGCACGCCGACCAGGGCGTGCAGGTCCTGCGCCTGCTGCTGCGGGCTGTTCTGAGCGCTCCCGTCGCTGCGCGTGCTCCGGCCGAGCCCGCGGGGGTCGTACGTGACGACGGTGCGGTCGGGGAGGAAGCCCGCCAGGGTGGCGAAGCCCTCGGCCGTCATCGGCTGGCCGATGAGCAGCAGCGGGAGGGTCCCGTCCTGGGTGGGCAGCGGGCCGCGGACGTCATAGACGATCGCGGCGCCGGGGACGTCGAGGGTGTGGGTGGTCATGGTCGTCACGGCGGTTCCCTCTCGAGGTCGAGGCCTCCGGGCTGCCCGGCGCCATCGTCGGAACTCATCGCACCATGCCGTGCCCCCGTAACGCACGCGGTGCCACGGTGTGCGGGGGCAGTCGTTGGTACTGGGGCGGGCGCGACGGCCGGTGCCATGATGACCAGACCGGCGCGACCGGTGTCGAGCCGATGTTCTGGTGCCAAGGGGGCGGCAATGGGCGAACTGCGCTACCTCGACCTGGACGTGCTTGTCGAGCGCACGGACGATGACCGTTATCGCGCACGGGTGCTGAGCTCCCCAGCCGGGTCAGTGGGGTGGGTGCCGTTCGACCTACCGGGAACTCCGGCCGACCGGGAGCGGTTCCTGGTCATGTTGGGCCGCAGGCGCAATCCTGCGCGGCGCATCGACACGCCCGAGACCGCTCTGCTCAAGGAGTTCGGTTCCGGTCTGTACGACGCCTTGTTCCACGGCGAGATGGGGCTGGCCCTCTTGCGCGGGCAGTCCGAGGCTGCCGCGCAGGGCGCGGGGCTCCGCGTCCGGCTGCGGCTCTCGGACGTCCCGGAGCTGTCCGACCTGCCCTGGGAGTACCTGTACGACCGGCAGCGCAACCGATTCCTGGCGCTGTCCGAGCGCACGCCGGTGGTGCGTTTCCTGCAGCTGCGCGATCCACCCCGGCCGCTACCGGTGCGCCCGCCTCTGCGGGTGCTGGTGATGATCGCGAGCCCGATCGACTACCGCCGGCTCGACGTCGAACGGGAGTGGAGCGCGATCCAGGAAGCGCTCGCGGAGCTGGTCCAGGCCGGGAGCGTCGTCCTCGAACGACTGCCTGTCGGCAGCCTCGGCGCGCTGCAGCAGCGGCTGCGGCGCGGCGACGTCCACGTCCTGCACTTCATCGGGCACGGGGGTTTCGACCTCGCGTCCGAAGAAGGCGTGCTCGTGATGGAGGACGACCAGCACCGTGCGCGACTGGTGCCGGCGCACCATCTCGCGATGGTGGTGCACGACCACGACCCGCTGCGTCTGGTGGTGCTCAACGCGTGCGAGGGAGCCCGTAGCGACGCGACGGACCCCTTCGCGGGGACCGCGCAGTCACTCATCCAGCAGGGCACGCCCGCGGTGGTGGCGATGCAGTTCGAGGTCACCGACCAGGCAGCGATCTTGATTGCCCGCGAGCTCTATGCGGCCGTCACGGACGGTTACCCGCTCGACGCGGCGCTGACCGCCGCGCGCAAGGCCCTCTTCGCCGAGGGGCACCTCCTCGAGTGGGGAACCCCGGTGCTGTACCTGAGCGCGCCGGACGGGCGCRTGTTCGACCTCGCGGCCTCGGGCCGACCGCCTGCTGGGGGGCCGGCCCCGGCAGCCGACCCTCGGGCCGATCCGGGGTACAGCGCCGCCGTCACGGCATTCTTCGAGAGTCGTTGGGCGGACGCCCTTCCGCTCTTCGAGCGTCTGCACGCCCGTTATCCCGACCACAGCCTCACGGCCGAGCGTCTCGCCGAGGCACGCAGGCAGATCGACGTGGGAGCCGAGCTCGGTGCGCAGTACGCCATCGCCCTGCGTGTGCTCGACGAGGGCGACCTGGCCGCGGCGGAGGCTCGGCTCGCGACGATCGAGCAGCAGCAACCGGGGTTCCTGGACGTGGCGGGCCTGCTCGCCGCGGTCCGGGCGCGCATCGGGCCCTTGACCGCGCCGGCGGTCGATGCCCGGGAGTCACGGGCGCCCGATCGACGTGGCGACTGGCGCGTCGTCTCCGTGGTCGACGGCGAGGTGCGGACGCTCGTCGACAGGTACGAGATCGGTGAGCTCATCGGGCGCGGCAGCATGGTTGTCGTCCATCTCGGACGAGACACGCGACTCGAACGACCGGTCGCGCTCAGGGTACTGAGACCCGATCTCGCGGGTGACGCGACCATGCGCAGGGGGTTCGTCCGCGAGGCGCACGTGTCGGCGTCGCTGCGCCACCCGGCGATCGTCGCGGTGTATGACGCGGACGAGGACGATGTCGTCTTCTCTGACGGATCCCAGCACCGGGTGCCGTTCGTCGTGACGGAGTACGTCGAGGGGCACACCCTTCGCGACATCCTGCGCGACGGTCAAGCACTCCCGATCGCCGAGGCCGTGGCGATCGCTGACTCCGTCTTGGCTGCCCTGCAGTATGCCCACGACCTCGGCGTCGTCCATCGGGACATCAAGCCGTCCAACGTGATGCTGACTCCGGCCGGCGCGGTCAAGGTGAAGAACTTCGGACTTGCCGGCGCGTTCGACGACTCGCCGAACGCGATCATCGGCACCGCGCAGTACCTGTCCCCGGAGCTGGCGCGCGGCGAGCCCCTCGATGCGCGGTCGGACGTGTACTCGACGGGCTGCGTGCTGTTCGAGATGTTGACGGGCCGTGCCCCGTTCGTCGGTGACTCCCCGGTCCAGGTGGCTTACGACCACGTCCGCGCACCGGTGCCGACGCCGAGCGCGATCGCGTCGGACGTGCCAGACACGCTCGATCGGATCACGGTGAAGGCACTCGCGAAGGATCCCGCGGACCGGTTCGCGGACGCGGCGGAGTTCCGTGCGGCTCTGGCTCAGAGCCTGCGCTGAGGGCGTGGCACCCCGGACACAGCACCGCCCCCGAGGCTCGTCGTCCTCGGGGGCGGTCCCGTGTCGGCATCCTGTCGGGTGCCTGGTCCTCGCGCTGTCACGAGAGCCGGGCGGTGACGGGCAGTCGGGTGGGCAGTGCCCACCGGCTGCGGCGGCGCGGCGTCGGCACGATCGGCTCGGCCGGGCGGCGGTGCCGGGCGAGCGCGCGCGTGAGCTCCTCGCCTCGGTCTCGGTGCAGGACCAGCGCGGCGTGCGGGTTGTCGAACGACATGGCTGGGTCCTCCTCTCTGGGCGTGACGGACGGATCTCGTCCGTTCCGGGAGAGAGGGGCGCGGCGCTGGCCTGCAGATACCTACGCGTCGGGCTCGACGTCCGGCAGGAGGGGCACCGCGATCCCCTCGCCCCGCCGCAGCAGGCTCGCGCGCATGACGGCCTGCGTCCCGAACCGGACCGCGACGGCGTCCATCGCGGCGTCGATCCCGCCGCGGTCCGGCCCGTCGAGGAGCAGCGTGGGCTGCACGAACGCGCTGGACTCCAGGCTGCCCAGCGCCACCCCGACCAGGGTCAGCCCGCGCTCGCGGATCAGCGGTCCGGCGGCGTCGAGCAGCGCGACCGCGGCGGCGGCGATCTCCTGGCCGGACCCGGTCGCGAACGTGAACGACCGGGACCGGGTCGCCTTGGTGTAGTCCTCGAACCGCAGCCGGAGCACGACCGTCCGGGCGAGCCGGTCGGCCTTGCGCAGTCGGCGRCACACGCGGTCGACCAGCCCGAGCAGGGCCGCGCGGACGAACTCGGATCCGTGCGGACCGTGCCCGAGGGCTCGCTGCGCGCCGATCGACCCGCGGGACCTGCCGACCACCACGCGCGCGGGTGTCTGGCCGTGCACCACGGCGTACAGGTGCCGACCGGCCGCGGGGCCGAGGGTGCCGACGAGGACCGACTGGGGGAGCATCGCCACGTCCCCGGCCGTGAGCAGGCCGTACGAGTGCAGCTTGGTCGCCGTGACGTCCCCGACACCCCAGAGCTGCTCCAGGGGCAGGGGGTGCAGGAACGCGTCCTCGCCGTCGGGGGAGACCAGCAGCAGGCCGTCCGGCTTGGCCACGCGCGACGCCACCTTCGCGAGGAACGGCGTGCGGGCCACGCCGACCGTGATGGGCAGGCCGACCTCCGCGCGCACCCGGGCCCGGAGCCGCGCGCCGATCTGCAGCGGGGGCACGTCGATGCGGTGCAGGCCGGCGACGTCCAGGAACGCCTCGTCGATCGACACGCCCTGCACCATCGGCGTGGTCTGGTGGAACAGCTCGAAGACGGCCTTGCTGGCCTCGACGTAGGCGTCGAACCGCGGCCGGACAACGATCAGGTCCGGGCAGAGCGCGCGGGCCTGCCGGCCGCCCATCGCCGTCTTCACGCCCCTGCGCTTCGCTTCGTACGAGCAGGCGAGGATCACGCCGCCGCCGACGGCGATCGGGCGGTTGCGGAGGCGGGGGTCGTCGCGCTGCTCGACGGACGCGTAGAAGGCGTCGAGGTCGGCATGCAGGATGGTGGAGCGCACGAACACATGTTCGAACCTAGGTCTGACACTAGGGTCGAGCAATGCACCGGATCATGCTCCGCGAGGTCATCATCGACGTGCCCTCGCGGGACTTCGACGCGGTCACCAGCTTCTGGTCGGGGGCGCTCGCTGCGACGCCGCACCCGATCCCGGACGAGCCGTTCGTCGGCCTGCGGGGCGCCGCCGCCCTGCCGCACGTCGCGACCCAGGACATCGGCGACGACCCGGTTCCGCGCTTCCACCTGGACATCGAGACCGACGACCTCGACGCGGAGATCGCCCGACTCGAGGAGCTCGGGGCGACCGTGCGGACCCGGCACGACGACTACGCGGTGATGGCGGACCCGGTCGGGCTGCTGTTCTGCCTGCTTCCGCCGGTGTCGGAGGAGTTCGCGTCGCGGTCCCGGCTCGTCTGACGGCGTTCACCCGAAAGGCGTAGCGGCGCGCGTCGAAGCGGAGCATGATCGCTCGAAGGCACCCCAAGCATGACCGATCGGACCCACTGAGGGGACGGTGCCGCATGGGTGAACCCGACGAACGACCGCAGCCGGTCGACACGCGGCTCCTGCGCACCCGCGACCTGGTCGACCTGAGGCTCGAGGCGCCGGGCTGCACGCTCGAGCCCACCGACGGCGGCGCGGAGCTCGTCGCGGGTCCGGACGCGTCGCTCGTGGTCCACTTCCCGCCGCAGCACCTCGGCGAGGAGGTCTGGCAGGCCGGCGCCCCGCCGCCGCCCCCGGCGGAGCCTCCCCGCCCGTCGGGCCACGTGGCCGCGGGTCCCAGCCGGCTCGTCTACGCGGTGCCCGAGGGCACGCGGATCACGTACACGCTCGAGAAGGTCCTCGAGGCGATCCAGACCCTGCAGCTGCGGGTGGCCCCGGGTGCGACCGAGCTGGGCGAGACCAGCCGCGCGGGCATCGAGCCGCCCGGTGACCTGGAGACGGCGATCGAGGCCCCTTACCGCCTGCTCGTGTCCCCGAGCGCACGCGGCGCCTTCCGCCACGACGCGGTCCCGAAGGGCCCCGCCGACCGGTCCGAGCTCTGGCGCACCCACCTGACGGTCCGCCGGGACGACGGGACGTTCGACGACGACGACGCCGACCAGCGCATCGTCCGCGCACTGTGGACCCGGGACAGCGACCTCCCCGCACCCGCGTTCGACCAGCCGCTCCTCCCGTTCGACCGCACGGCGATCGTCACGCAGACCCACGGCGGTGGCCCGGCGAACGCGAGGACGCCGCTCGAGGTCAGGAACCTGAGCCTGTCCAGCCTGGGCGCGTGGTTCGACTGGAAGCAGTCGTGGGAGTTCCCGGCGAACATCGTCGACTACCGGCACCAGGCGTTCATGGGCCGCGACGGGTACGTGCGGGTGGCGTATCCCGGGATCCTGTTCCCGTTCGGGCACCGGTGCTACCTGGTGAAGATCACCGAGCGGGAGGTCAAGCACCGCGACACCCCGGTCGCGTACCTGTGGCAGCGGTGGTTCATCATCGTGCGGCAGCCCACCCGGACGTACCCGCCGACCGACCTCGACAACCCGTTCGGGCAGGTCACCGTCAGCCCCCTGGTCACGCCGGACATCGACAAGCCGCCGGGGGACCAGCAGCCGTTCGTGCCGTCGCGCAACGGCGTGCCGTTCCCGTTCACGCTGACCACGGTCGACCGCGGCGGCGAGACGCGGACGTGGCCGGCGCCGCTGGTGTTCGTGCAGGCGGGCAAGGACGGCCCGCAGACGTTCGTCTTCCACGCCGAGGACGCCTCCCCGCGGTACTTCCCGGTGCGCCAGATCCAGGGCCGCGGGCAGACCCTGGCGGTCGCGAAGCCCGTGAAGGCCGGGGACACCAGCATCGAGGTCGGCCACCTGATCTTCGACGGCGTCATCGACTCGGCCGACGTCACCAGCCGGCCCTTCCTCACCGAGACCCGGTCGATCGTGCCGGCCATGCGGCACCTGGCCCCGCAGGCGCCGGCCGTGGACCTCGTGTTCGCCAAGCCCTACCTGGCGAGCGGCCTGCCGCCCCGGGCGCTCGACGCGAAGCCCGTCCCCGGCACACCGAACGCCGGCGAGCTGATCCTGGCCCTGAAGAGCGCGCCGGCCGCCGTCGACTTCACGAACGGGTCCGACAAGGCGGGCGGGTTCGTCGCGCCCAACCTGTCCGTCAAGGGGATCTCGAGGGCCCTCGGCGCGATCGGGGAGAGCGGCAACGCCCCGTCCGCGTTCGACGCGGGCGGCTTCGACCCGGCGTCGTTCCTGTCGGGCGCGATGCCCAAGCTGTTCGGGCTGTTCAGCCTGCTGGACCTGCTCGAGGCGGCGGGTCTCGACGAGGCGCCGGCGTTCGTGTCGGACGCCCTCGACGCCGTCACCAAGCTGCTCACGGAGGCGCAGCGGCTCAAGGCCGCACTCGACGACGCCGAGGCGCGCCTCACGCAGGAGGTGGCGAACGCGGCGCACGGGGGGGCGCAGGCCGTCGCGCAGCACGCGAAGGACCAGCTCGACGCCCTCGTCGGCACGCTGACGACCCACCTCGATGCGCTGATCGCCGCGGTCCGGGGGCTGCCCGGCAACCCGGAGTCCGTGAGCACCGCGGCGGTCGCGCTCGCGGGCGACCTGCAGCCGCTGCTCGACGCCATCGGCGTGCCCGGCGTGCCGGCCGCGGTCCGGTCCGCGCTGGAGAAGCCCGTCGCGACCCTGACGACGCTCACGGACCTGGCCAAGGACGCCGCCGGGCTGGCGCAGCTGCTGGAGGGGGTCGCCGGTGGGCAGGTCACCGCGCGGATGTCCTGGCGGCCGCTGATCAAGCCGTGGGGGCTCCCGGGCGCGCCGAACATCTTCAAGCCGAAGCCGGACTCGCTGCACCTCGACGTGGAGGTCCGCGCGTCGGCCAGCGCGCCGCCGGCGGTCGACATCGTCGCGGAGATCGTCGACTTCGACCTCAACCTCATCGGGGACGGCGACGCCGGGCTGATGAAGCTGATGTTCCGGCGGATCGGGTTCCACGCGGGGTCGTCGGGCAAGCCCGAGGTCGACGTCGTGTTCGGCGGCATCGGGTTCCTGGGGCCGCTGTCGTTCGTGGACCGGCTGCGCGAGCTCATCCCGTTCGACGGGTTCTCCGACCCGCCGTACGTCGACGTCGCGCCCGACGGCGTCACGGCCGGGTTCGACCTCACGCTGCCCAACGTGGGGCTCGGGGTGTTCAGCCTGGAGAACATCTCGCTCGGAGCCGACGCGCGGGTGCCGTTCCTCGGCGACGCCATGACGGTCGGGTTCCACTTCTGCTCCAAGGACGCGCCGTTCCGGCTCACCGTCATGTGCATCGGCGGGGGCGGGTGGCTCGGGCTGCGCGCGGCCCCGAAGGGCCTGGTGCTCCTGGAGCTCGGGCTCGAGGCGTGCGCGTCGCTGTCGGTCGACCTCGGGGTGGCCTCCGGCTCGGTGTCGATCTCCGTGGGCGTGTACCTGCGGCTCGAGGCCGACAAGGGGCTCTTCACGGCGTACTTCCGGATCCGCGGCGAGGTCGACGTGCTCGGCCTGATCAGCGCGTCGATCACGCTGGAGCTGTCGCTGACCTACCACTTCGAGACCGGCAAGCTCGTGGGGCGCGCGTCGTTGGTGGTCGAGGTCGAGGTGCTGTTCTTCTCCGCGTCCGTGGAGATCTCGGTCGAGCGCAAGCTCGCAGGCTCGAAGGGCGACCCGACGATGTACCAGGTCATGCCGCCCGACGGCACCGGGATGAACGCGGACTGGGCCGAGTACTGCGGGGCGTTCGCGCCGCTGCCGGTCTGAGAGACGAGATCCGATGCCCACCACCGTCCTCGCAACCGCGCTGCCGCACTCGTTGGCCGACGACGCCCCGTTCCAGCTCACGGTCTTCGTCACCCACAAGCTGGTCGACGGCGCGCTGCTGTCGGACTTCCCCGCCGCCGCGGACTGGCCGACCACCCTGGCCGGCTGCACCTTCGCGCTGGACACCTCCCTCGGCACGTCGCTCCCACTGCGCGTCGTCTCCGTCGCCGACCCCGCCTCCTGGGTGGCCGTGCTGCCCCCGGGGACGCCCGTCGACGGCTTCCCGACGCCCGCGCTTGCCGACCGGACCTGGCGCACCAACCCCGCCAGCCGGATGAGCGACCACGCCGTCGACCTGCACGTCGCGGCGATCACGGCGGCGCCGCTGGGGCGGCCCGGCCTCGCCGGCGACCCGGTGGCCGGCGGCCTGCTGCGGACGCTGGCCGACCTCGACCAGGGCGGCCCGCTGTGGCAGCTGCTCGACGACCAGGCGGGACGGGCTCGTCGTGCCCTGCAGCTGCCCGGCCAGCGCCTGCGGGACGCGCTGACGACGATCGGGCCGCTGACCGAGCCCGACGAGACCGACCCCGAGCGCGGTCACGKCCGGGAGATCCCGCCGCTCCCGCCGTACCAGTCGGAGATCGTCGACCGGCCGTCGCCCGTGCAGGTGCTGCTCGACGACCCCGAGGCCGACAACCGGGTGACCCGGCAGCTCGACGGGCTGGCCGGGCAGGACCTCACCGCCGACCCGCAGCTGCAGCTGATCGCCGACGCCCACGCCATGCGGCGCTACTACGAGCGGCCGGAGCAGCCGCAGCAGGCGCCCCGCACGGAGCCGGACCCGGACGCGCCGCCGACGCCGCGGCCCGACCGGCCCGACCACGACTTCCACGCCAAGGTCGGCTCGTTCGGGGCCACGCCCGCACTGCTGCGCCGGCTCGGCCTCGCGGTCGACGTGGTGCTCGACGGGCTCGACGCGGACGGGGCACGGGCGGCGCTCGCGAGCGCGACCTGGGTCAGCGTCACGGTGACCTCGCAGGCCGCCGACCTGCAGGTCCTCCCGCCTCGGAAGACCTCTGTGGTGGTCGACGGGCCGGTGTTCGCGGCCGCGTCCAGCGACGCGTGGGTGGGCGGCGCGCTGCCGCTGGGCGATCCGGAGTGGGTGGTGCTCGACGTCGACCCCGACGCGTCGGGCCTCAAGCTCGACCAGCACGCCCGCAACCTCGCCCGGCAGTACGCGAGCGAGGCCAACGGGGACCCGGGGACGTCGGCGCCGGGCACGCTGCGCTCGACGGGCTTCGCGCTCGCCCGCCGCGAGCGTGCCGCCCAGCTGCGGGCGCGCGTGCAGCAGGCCGAGGCGCTGGCCGCCGACGACGGCACCCGCGAGCTGCTGCTGGACGACCTGGTGCGCGGCATCCGGGTCGAGGTGTGGGACGACGTGACCAAGGCCTGGCATAGCCTGCACCAGCGGCGGGTCACGGTGACCGCCGCGCCGGGGGGCCTCACCGTGCTGGACGACGTGCCCGACGTYGGCTTCCTCCAGCTGTCGGCGCTCAACCGCGCGCCCGGTGACGAGACCAACGGCTACTACCTGCACGAGGTCGTCGCCGGCTGGGACGGCTGGAGCCTGTCCGCGCCGCGGCCCGGGCTGACCATCGTGCACGTCGAGCCGCCCGGACCCGACGGCGCCACCGAGGCCGTCGTCGACACGGTGCCCGACGAGCCGATCGACGGCGCGCACACGGTGTCCCGCGTCGAGCCGGCGTCGCTGCCGCGGCTGCGGTACGGGACCTCGTACAGCTTCCGGGTGCTCGCCGTGGACCTCGCCGGCAACTCGGTCCCGCAGGTCCCGCCGCGGCGGCGGCGCCGGGTCCCACCCGGCGAGATCGACCTCGGCGGGGCGCGTCGGCACCTCGACCGCGTGCGGGAGGCCTACGTGCGGCTGGACCGCGGGGGCGTCGCCGAGGCGCGGCGTCAGGCGGTGGTCGAGCACCTGCGCGCGGACCCGGCCCCGGTCGCCCGGATCCCCGACGAGCTGCTGTCCGGGAACGCGCAGATCGACGCGACCCTGGAGAACCTGGTCGCCCGGGCGGGTGCGCCCGAGGCGCCCGCGCCGGCGCAGCGCGTGTTCGACGACGTCGCCGCGGCGTCGCGGATCCTCGCCGAGTCCGGCAACCCCCTGCGCGTCCGGCCACAGCTGCGGATCGACGCCGGCGTGTTCGCCGGGCTCGCGGCCAACGACGACCTCGCGGTTCCCGACGAGGCGCGCGCGCCGGTCCGGCCCGTGGTCACCACGCCGCGCCCGTACCTGCGGTGGGAACCGGTGCCCGCGCCCGCGCTCGTGGTCAAGGAGCTGCTCACGCCGGGGGAGCAGCCGGCGGCCCTCGTCGTCCGCTCCGGCGTCGTCGCGACGTCCGAGCGGCACCTCGCCCCGCCGAAGGCCACCCAGCTGGAGGCCGAGGCCGCCGGCCTGTTCGACAAGGCGATCGGGACGGGCGACGCCGCCGAGATCCGGCGCCTGTACGCGATCGCGCTGGCGGAGCGCGGCACCCTGCTCGACCAGCTCGTGCCCAGCCTCACGGACGCGACCGGCACCGACGAGCAGCCCGGCATCGCGCTGGTCGACCGGCCCGGCGCCGACACGGGGTCCCCGAACCGGGCCACGCTGGCGGAGATCACGGCCGACCGCGGCCGGCCGATCGGGGAGGGCCAGTACGTCGTGCACGACACCGACGCGCTGCGGCTCCCGTACCTGCCGGACCCGTACGCGGCCGGGGTCTCGCTCGTGTTCTACGAGGCCGGCGCCCCGCACGTGCTGCCCGAGCCGCGCGCGCTGCAGGCGGTGTCCGTGCCGTACCCGGGGGACTGGCCGTCGCTGCAGCCCCTGCGCCTCGTCGTGGAGCCCGGGGGCGCGCTCGGCGCCCAGGTGGTCGGCCACGAGGTGCACGTGCAGCTCCCGCCCGGCGAGCAGGTGCGCGTGGCGGTCTCCAGCACGCTCGACGTCGCCGACCTCGACCGGTTCGGGCTGTGGCGATCGCACCTGGCCAGCGTCGTCGACCCCGCCGACGGGTACACCACCGACGAGGTCGTCGCCGCGGCGGCGCTCATGCGCGCGGCGTCGTCGGGCTGGACGTGGTGGCTCACGCCGTCGACCGACGTGCGGCTGGTGCACGCGGTGCCGACACCCGTGCACCCGCCCGAGCTGGACGCGCTGAGCCTGTTCCTGCGGCCGCCCGGTCGGTCCGTCGCCGCGCTGTCGGGGCTGGTCCACGTGCACGGCTCGAGCACGGACACCGTCGTCGTGACGGCGTCGTGGACCGAGACGGTGGACGACGTCACCGCAGCGACGCCTCAGGTGGCGTCGAAGTCCGACGTCGTCGTGCGCTCGCCCGTCGCCGAGCGGGAGAAGACGGGCGTGCTGTTCCTCTACGACTTCCTGCCCACCGGTCCGCTGGCGCAGGCCCTCGGCGGGATCGGGTTCCACCGGATGCTGCAGACGTTCGAGGACACCCACTACCGCCGAGTCACGTACGTACCGAGCGGGACGACGCGGTTCGCGGAGTACGTCGCCCCGGCGGAGCTCGAGCCTGCGGTCGGCGAGGCGGTCGTGCTCGACATCCCGTCGTCGGCACGGCCCGCTGCACCCACCGTGCTGGACGCGGTGCCGCTGCTGCGCTGGGAGTCGGTCCCCGAGCCCGCCGAGCCGTTCGCGTGGCGCCGGCTGCGTCGCTCGGGCGTCCGCCTCTGGCTGGCCCGGCCGTGGTTCTCGTCCGGCGACGGCGAGCTGCTGGGCGTGCTCGTGTTCGACACCGACGAGTGGGTGCAGGCCGGGGACGGCACGCGGACGCGGCAGCCCAAGGCGTTCCAGGCGCCCGACGGCGCGACCAGCCTGTGGGCGGCCGACCCGATCGTGCAGCACGGCGGCGCGACCTCGAACCCGACCGTCCCGCCGCTGCTCACCCTCGAGCAGCTGGTGCTCGACGTCGTCGAGACGGGGGCGTCCGAGAGCGTCGGGACGCGGCCGCCGGACGTCCTCGGCGGTCGCGACCGCGGCTGGCCGGACGGGCCGGGCAACCCGGTCGCAGTCGCCGGTGCCGTGCCGCTGCGCGACGTGCGCGGGCACCCCGCCGTCCGGGTGCTGGGCTACCAGCCCGAGTTCGACGAGGACTCGGGGCGCTGGTTCGTCGACGTCGCGCTGCAGGAGACGCCCGCGCTGTGGCCGTTCGTGCGGCTGGCCGTCGCGCGCTACCAGCCGCAGTCGATCGAGGGCTGCTCGCTGTCGCCCGTCGCGCTGGCCGCCTGGGTGCAGCCGCTGCCCACCCGGACGCTCACCGTCAGCCGCCCGGACGCGGGGCACGTCCAGGTGACCCTGACGGGCGTGGTGAGCTGGCTGCGGTTYGACCCGCACGGCGGCCCGGAGCTGTCCGGCGAGCAGCTGAGCGCCGACAGCCCGACGGGAGACGCGGCCACCCGCGCGTCCCGCCTGCAGCAGTCGCGGACCGTGCGCGCGACCGTGCAGCGCCGCGACGCGGGAGCCGGTGACCTGGAGTGGTCGACGGTCTCGACGTCGCTGCTGCTGGCGGTGAGCGTCGAGGAGTCGGGCGGCTTCCGGGCCACCTGGACCGGGTCCGTCGTGCTCCCGGCCGGCTCACCGGGCCTGCGACAGCCCGGCGCGGTCCCCTCGGACTGGCGCGTGCTGGTCGAGGAGCACGAGCTGCTCGACGCCGACCCCACGGTGCCGGGCGTCGCCGCGACGCCGGTGCCGCGGCTKGTCTACGCCGACGAGGTGTCGCTCTAGTCCCAGAACGGGGGGAGCAGGTCCGGCGCGTCGGCCGACCCGCCTCGGGACTCGACCTCCGCCGTCGTCTGCTCGTGCTCGGTCAACCGCCACCAGGGTGCGTTCATGTGATCGATCGTCCACCCGTCCGACAGCGGTGGGCCGGGACCTACGTCCGTGGCCCCGACCGGCCGTGCTCCGTAGCGTCGGTGACGAGTGCGGACAGCGTCGACGACGGCGCCCGGGCCGCCGGGGTCGTCAGCGATCCGCGGCCTGCCGACGACGCGCCGTGGGGGAGCAGCACATGGGCACGCGCAGGCCAGGACCTCTGAGGAAGCGCGCCCTGCGCCGGGCGCACGGCGCGCGTGCGAGCTGGTCCGGTGCGCGGCACCCCATCGTCGCGCGCGTGGCCCCCGGGCCGACCGCCGCCCGCGGCGTCGTGCCGCAGCAGCGCACCCGGCTCGCCGAGTGGCGCACCCTCGAGCACGGGTAGCGGGGTCGGTGTCGGTGGTCGGGCCTAGCGTCGGGTGGGAGATCCGATCCAGGAGGTGGGCTCATGGCTGCAGCACCGTTGGACGTCGCCCTCGCGTACTTCGACGCCTGGTCGCGACGTGACCTCGACGCCGCGATGGCGTACATCGATCCCGACATCGTCTGCGACGCGCCGCCGGGCCGGTTGGTGGGCGCCGACGCCTATCGCACGTTCCTCGGGGCGTACGTCGGCATGCTCGTCAGCGCGAGCGTGATCGCCGCGTTCGGCGACGAGGAGAGGGCGCTCGTCATGTACGACAGCGCGACGCGGCCGGTCGCGGACGCGCCGGGGGCCGAGTGCCTGACGGTGGTCGACGGGCGGATCACCCACAGCCGCTTCATCTTCGACCGCGCGCCGTTCGACGCCGCGCGCGCGGCCGCCGCGGCCGCCGGCTGAACAGGGTCAGCAGGAGGCGGGGCTAGATCACCGAGCGACCCGACAGCACCCGGAACGACACGAGACCCGGCACGATCGGCAGCCAGAACGTGGCCAGCCGGTAGAGGAGCACGGCCGCCAGGGCCGGTCCCGACGGCACGCCGATCCCGGTCAGGGAGGCGAGCAGCACGGCCTCGACGACGCCCACGCCGCCCGGCGTGGGCGCCGCCGTGGCGACGGCGCCGGCCGTGAGCGAGACGAGCGCGACGGCGACGAAGCTCGCGTTGTCCACGCCGACTGCGAGGACCGAGAAGTAGAGGGCGGTCGCGTAACCCATCGGCAGCAGCGCGACGCCGGCGAGCAGCGTGATCAGCTTGGCCGGGCTGGACACGACGACGCGCATCGCGTCGACCGACGACCGGACGGCCGGCACCAGGCGGGTGCGCAGCACGGACCGCACCTTCGGCACGGCGAGCGCGAGCCCTCCGAGCAGGAGCACCCCGGCGACGATCGCGATCACGACCTCGACGGGCGGGAGCTTGTCGACCTCGGACGACAGCGCACCCGTGGAGCCCGCGAGCACGGCGAAGGTGGCCAGGATCAGCAGGTGGACGACGAACACCGCCGTCTCCTTGGCGGCGCTGGCCGACACGGCGACCGGCGTCACGAACCCGCGTTTCTGCAGGTAGCGGATGTTCAGGCCGACCTGTCCGACGCCGGGCGGGGAGAAGGTCGCGACGAACGACGACGCGAGCGCGACGCTGGTCGCCTCGCCGACCGGGACGCGCCMCGGGGTGCCGCCCGCGAGCCCGAGCGCGGCCCCGACGTAGGTGGCGGCCGACGCGAGCACGACGGCGATGACCCACCGGGGGTCGGCGCCGCCGATCGCCTGGATGGAGCGAGGGATGTCCGCGAACTGCGGGGCCAGGAAGTAGACGGCGACGGCCAGGAACGCGGCGATCACGAGCGTCCGCGGCTTGAACCGGGCGACCGTCTCGAAGTCGGGCTCGCCGGCGCCGGTCACGCGGCGGACCTCGTCGACGAGCGGGCCGATCCCACCCGCCGACTTCACCGCCGCGCGCGTGCGGGGCGACAGGCTCGCGGGGACGAGCCGGGGCAGCGCGACCGTGAGGGCGTCGTGGCCCAGGGCCCGGTCCGCCGCCGCGACCGCGCGCTCGGGGCCGACCACCGGCGACGTGGCCGCCAGGAGCGCGGCGACGTCCCAGGCGAGCACGGCGTCGGTGGCCGCGGGCTGGCCGTGGTCCAGGTCGGTGAACCAGACGTGGTCGTCGTCGTCGAGGCTCAGCCGGGTCAGGTCCAGCTCGCGGTGCGCGATCCGCGTCGACCGCAGCAGCCGCACCTGCACCCACGCGCGGTCCAGGACGTCGTCCGTGAGCTCGTCGGGGTCGAGGGTGGCCAGCACGCGGCCGGGGACCTCGTCGATCGCGAGCACCGACTCGCCGCGGGGCGCGCGGGCGACCGCCCGGACCGCCGGCACGCGCACGTCGCGCGAGGCGGCGAGCAGGGCGGTCATCGCCTCGGTCGTCACGGCGTGCGCCGGCTGCGGGTCGATGTCGTCGTCGCTGACGTCCCGCCAGCGCAGGCGGCGGTACGCCTGGTCCAGCCGCGCGGCGCTCCAGTCGTGCTCGCCGACCACCCGGACGGCGACGACTCCGTCGGCCGTGCGGCCTCGGAACGTCCACGGCCCGCCGTCGACCGGCTCGGGATCGTCCTCCAGCTCGAGCCCGGCCTCGGCGAGCGTGCGCCGCGCACCAGCCGGCGTCAGCTCGCCCAGCGTCCGGCCGAACGCGAGCATGAGGCCCGAGCCGACGACGCCGCCGACGCCGATCGCCAGCACCACGTCCAGCGGTGCCGACGACGACGTGACCAGGCGCAGCAGCACCAGCACCCAGAGCAGCACCCAGACGGCCCGCCGCCACGGCCGCCGCAGGGTCGGGCTGGTCACCACCGCCAGCGCCGTGCAGCCCGCGAGCACCCCGGTCGGCGGCCAGGACACCGAGGTGATGTCGAGCGCGTCCTCGATGTGCAGGCGCGAGGTGGGCACCTGCGGGATCAGCTCGATCACTCGGAAGAAGATCGGGCCGAGCGCCAGGGCGAGCGCGCCGCGCCCGAGCAGGGCGAAGCGCCGGGTCGCGACGAGGACCAGCGGGGTCAGCGTCAGCAGCAGGATGTAGGTGACCTGCACGAGGACGAGGAAGACCTCGAACACCGTGCGGGGCAGCCTGCCGATGCCGTGGTGCAGGTCCTCCGCGATGCCGTGCATCGTCTCGGCCGCGATCGTCGCGAACAGCAGGCCGACCACCAGCACGACGAGCCAGGCCATCGCGGAGCGCGCATCGGCGACGCTGCGCCGGTGCCGGACGTCGACGTAGGTCGGCGGTGGCCCCAGGGCGGCGTCGGGCGCACGCACGGTGGGGGCCCTCACCGTGCCGAGGCTAGCCGCCCGGCGTCACCCCCACACGTAGGCGGGGCGCAGCTCGGCAGGGCTGCCCGGACCCGCGAACTGCGCCGCGATCTCCTCGGCCCGCTCGCGCGAGGCCACGTTGATGAGGAAGAAGCCGGCCAGCTGCTCCTGGAGCTCCGCGAAAGGTCCCTCGCTGGCCAGCGACGCGCCGCTGCGCCAGTGGTAGACGGTCGAGTCCGTGGGGGCGGCGAGCGCCTCGCCCATGACGAGCTCGCCCGACGCCGACAGGTCCGTGAGCAGGGCGTCGAACGACTTGTCCATCACGGCCATCTCGTCGGCGGGGACGGCGCGGCCCTCGTCGGTGAACAGCGAGGTCGGGTGGGCCCAGGGCTGGGGGTTGGCGTGGATGAGGATCACGTACTTCACGGCGGTTCTCCTTGATCGTCGAGAGCTGACGTCCCCATGACGAAGTCGACCACGTGAACTCGACACGCGACATCCCGGCAACCTCGTCGTCATCTGCACCGTGAACGATGCCGCCATGCGACTCCTCGTGCACGACGCCCTGCTGATCCCCGTCGCCGCCGGTGGACCCGACTGGTACCTGGGGTGGTTCCTGGTGGGCGACGACGGGCGGATCGCGTCGATGGGGCAGGGTGCTCCGGACGCGTCCTTGCTGGTCAGCGGCGTGCCGACGCTCGACGCCGGGGGTGCGATGGTCGCGCCCGGGTTCGTCTCCGCGCACTCGCACCTGTTCACCTCGGGCATGCGCGGGATCTCGCCGGGCTCGACGCTCTACCCCTGGGTGCTGTCGATGGTCGAGGTCATGGACAAGTGCTCGCCCGACGACGTCTACTGGTCGACCCTGCACGGCGCCCTCGACTTCCTGGCCAACGGCGTGACCAGCGCGTACAACTTCACGCACTCGCGGGTGACCTGGCGCTACGACCCCGTGTCGGCCTCGCCCGCGCTCGGCCGCGTGGCGCCCGTGGAGTTCGTGACCCGGCAGCTCGACGCGGTCGCCGACGCCGGGCTGCGGGTGGTCAACGCGATCCGGCTCGACGACGAGGCCGGCCCCGAGGCCGAGATGCTCGGGGTGTTCGGGGACATGGTGCGCGAGTCGTCCTTGAGGACCCCGGCCGACCAGCACCTCGGGGCGTCCGTGATGGGGGCCGTGCAGTGGGCGTCGACCCCGCGGTCGGCCGAGCTGGAGGTCGCGGTCATGCGCGAGCACGGCATCACCAACCAGGCGCACTTCGTCGAGACGGCGCAGGGCATCGAGACGCAGCGGGAGAAGTTCGACTGGTACCGGTCCGCCGGGGCGCTCGGGCCCGACTTCCTGTTCGGGCACTTCGTGCACCCGACGGACGTCATGGTGGACGTCGCCGCCGCCACCGGGTGCGGGGTGGTGTGGCAGGCGACGTCGAACGGGCGGCTGGGGTCCGGGTTCGCGGACGTGGTGCGGCTGCGCGAGGCCGGGATCCGTGTGGGCCTCGGGCTGGACGACCAGTCGTGCACGGACATCTCCGACCCGTGGGGCAACATGCGGATCGGGCTCTACACGACGCGGGCCCTGCACACGGACGCCTCCGTGCTGATGCCGGCGGACGTGCTGCGCATGCACACCCTCGGCGCGGCGGAGGTGCTCGGGGTCGAGGACCGGATCGGCTCGCTCGAGGTGGGCAAGTTCGCCGACTTCCTGCTGGTCGACCACCGGGCGCCCGACACCGGTCCCGTCTGGGACGTGCTCGCCACGTACGTCATGGCGTGCGGGCTGCGGAACCTCTCGCAGGTCTACGTCGGCGGGGTGCTCGTGTCGGAGGGCGGTCGCTCGACGTCCGCGCTCGCGGCGGCCGCACCCGGGGACCTGCGGACGCGGATCACCGCCGCGGCCGCGCGGTGGGGAGTGGCGCTGCCCCTCGCGGAGCTCGAGTGACCCGCTCAGGTGTCCCGGTCGAGGCCGTCGTGCAGGTCGCCGCACTCGACCTCGGTCACGCCGTGCGCGGCGAGGTACGGGCGGGCGCCCCGGTCGCCGTGGAGTGCGATGCCCAGGGGCTGCCAGTGTTCCTTCGCGACGAGCACGGGGTGGCCCGGGCGGCCGTCGTAGACCGCCTGCCTCAGGGGTCCGTCCGCGTCGAGCAGGCGGTGGACCACGCTGACGGGCGTGCCCGGCAGGTCGACCAGCGTGATCAGGGCGGCGTCGCCCGTCGCGTGGGCGAGGCCCGTGCGCAGGGACTCGCCGACTCCGTCCGCCCAGCGCTCGGCGACGACCGGGACGACCCGCGGGTCCGCGGGCAGCAGGGCGCGGGCCTCGTCGGCAGCCGCGCCCAGGACCACGACCACGCGCGCGCAGCCTGCGGCCAGGAGCAGGTCGACGGCCTCGGTGAGCCAGCCGGGCACCAGCGCCTTCGGCCCGCCGCGACGGCGTCCGGCGCCGGCGGCGAGGACGATCCCGGTGATGGGGTGCACGCCTGTACCGTGCCACAAGCCCTCGTGGGCTCCGGCGCTCCGACGACGAAGGTGGCGTGATGATCTCCGACGACGCCGAGACGCGCTCGCGCCTCGCGACGGCCCTGCACGTGGCCCGCTGGGTCGACGAGGTCGCGGCCGGCTGCCCCTACCCGTCCGTCGACCCGATGATCGGGGTCGCGGACCTCGCGGCCCGGTCGCTGACGGCCGCGGAGGTCGACGAGGCACTCTCCGCCCACCCGCGGATCGGCGAGAAGGCCGGCGGCCTGAGCCGGTCCGAGCAGGCGGCGTCGACCACCGACGACCCGGCGCTCGTCGAGGCCATGACCGCCGGGAACCGGGCCTACGAGGAGCGTTTCGGCCGCATCTTCCTCATCCGGGCCGCCGGGCGCACCCGGCCCGAGATCCTGGAGTCGCTCCAGCACCGGCTCACGCTGTCGGACGACGCCGAGCTCGCCGAGGTGGCCGACCAGCTCCGCCAGATCGCGCTGCTGCGCCTGCGCACCCTGTTCGCTCCCGAGGAGTCCGCATGAGCCAGCTGACCACGCACGTGCTCGACACCGCCCTCGGGCGGCCCGCCGCCGGGGTGCCGGTCGAGCTGGCCGCGCTCGTCGACGGTGCGTGGGTCCCCGTCGACTCGGGGGTGACCGACGCCGACGGTCGCGCCAGGACCCTCGGGCCGGAGGCCGTGCGGCCCGGGCGCTACCGGTTCACCTTCGACACCGCCGCGTACTTCGGGTCGACCGGGCAGGTCGCGTTCCACCCCGAGGTCGTCGTGGTGTTCGAGGTCGTGGACGCGAGCCACTACCACGTGCCGCTGCTGCTGAGCCCGTTCGCGTACTCGACGTACCGGGGGAGCTAGGGCGGGTCAGTACTCCACCTTGGCCGGGCGGGCGAGCCACGCGTCCATGGGGGCCGAGGCCATCGGGACGCGGTGGGCGAGGACCGGCATCGGCCAGGTGTCGCGGTCGGCGGCGAAGAGCTCGTAGAAGGCTCGGTCGTCGAAGCCCGCGCGGGCGGCGTCGTGCCGGTCGGCGGCGAAGACCACGCGGTCGGCCCTCGACCAAAGGCAGGCGGCGAGGCACAGCGGGCACGGCTCGCAGGAGCTGTAGATCGTGGCCCCCTCGAGCGAGAAGCTCTCGATGGCGCGGCACGCCGCGCGGATCGCCTGGACCTCCGCGTGCGCCGTGGGGTCGTTGTCGCGGGTGACCCGGTTCTGGCCGACCCCGATCACGGCGCCGTCCCGGACCACGACGGCGCCGAACGGCCCACCGCCGTCGGCCACGTTGGCGGTGGCGAGCGCCACCGCCTGGGACAGCCAGCTCTCGTCGTCAGGCGTCATGGGTCGTCTCCGGGGCGGCAGGGGTCAGGAGCGGGGTCACGGTGTGCCCACCGACCGGGTCCACGCGGCGTCCGCGAGGGGCGCCCCGTCGCGGACGATCACGGCCTCGATCAGGCCGTAGGGGCGGTCGGCCGCGAAGAAGACCTCGCCGGGGTTCTCCAGGCCGAAGGGGCGCAGGTCCGCCAGGAAGTGGTGCTTGTTGGGGGCGGCGAACCGGATCTCGACGACCTCGGGGACCGCGTCGAGGACGGCGACGCCCATGTGCCAGAGCGTCTGCTGCAGGGCGAGCGAGTGCAGGGTGGCGAACGTCGAGAGCATCGTCGCGCGGACCGCCGCGTAGGTCCGGTCGTAGTCGAGCTCGGCGCCGGGGGCGTAGCGCCACTGGGCGACGAGCGAGGTCGCCAGGACGCGGTCGGTGGCCTCCGCCAGGGTCGTGTACTCGTTCGTGAAGAAGCCGCGGAACTCCGAGCCGGTCGACTTCAGGACGGTGAGGTCCTTGAGCCCGGCGATGACCGTCGTGCCCGACTCGTCGGCGGTCACGGACGCGGTCCGGACCTCCTGGCCGCTGCGGACCCAGGTGTGGTCGTGCTCGACGCCGTCGACCACGGCACGGACCCACGCGTACTCCTGCACGTCCACCCGGGCGCCGGCCACCGGGGGGACGTCGTCGACGAAGTGCCTRGCCAGGAGCGTGGCGAACGCCTCCGGCGACGCGACGCCGTGCTGCTTGGCGTAGGCGAACGCCATGTTCTTCTGGGTGTCGGTCGGCAGCACCGCGGACTGGTCGCCGTCGAGGTACGCCGCCTCGAAGTCGCCGCGCAGCGCGGTCGAGACGTTGAGGTCCCGGATCTCGTGGCGGGGCGCGTCCCGCACGATGCGGACCACGCGCGTCTCGGCCTTGCCGTACTGGTGGGCGTGCAGCCGGGCCGTCATGCGCGACGTGCCCCTCGGTGGTGTGCCATGCGCGTTCCTCTCATCCGGGCAGCTCGCTGACGGACCATTCGCCGTCGGTGAGCCGGTACTCGCGGCGGTGGCTGACGGACGTGGGGTCGCCCGTCCAGAAGGTGAGGGTGGTCGGCCGGACCAGGAAGCCGACCCACGACGCGGGAGGCTCGAGCACGGGGTGCTCCGCGGCGAACGACGCCCACGTGTCCCGGCGCTCGGAGGGCGACTGGTCGGCGACCTCCTGCGTGTTCACCCACGCGAGCTGCTGGAGGTAGCGGGACCGTCGGGCGTACGCGCGGTCGGTCTCCGTGCGGTCGGCCGGTTCGGCGACCCCGCGGACCACCAGCTGCCGCAGCGGGTCGTCCCAGCGGGCGACGAGCGCGACGGTCGGGTGCGAGGTCAGCTGGGCGACCTTGCGGGACGCGGCATCGGTGTGGACGTAGACGCCGTCGCGGTCGAACTCGCTGAGCAGAACGGTGCGGGCGTCGGGGAAGCCGTCGGCGTCGACGGTCGCGAGGGTGACCGGCGGGCGGTCGGGGTCGTCGTTCGCAGGCAGCCAGTCGGTGAGCAGCGCGACGAGCTCGTCCGGCAGCGCCGCCGGGCCGAGGTCGTCGAGCGGGACGGCGGGCGGGATCGGGTCCCAGACCGGCGTCTCCGGGTCCCAGAGCGCGGGTTCGGGCTCGATCTCGGTCGACGGTGCCGGCGGGGGTGTCTGCTGCGTCGCGGACGGGAGCTCGGGCGTGGTCGTCATCGGGTCATCATGCGCCGGGAGCGGCGTGCGTGAAGGCTGCGATCTCGCCGAGCACGTCGACGGCGCGGCGGACGGAGGCGTCGAAGAGCTGGGCGCCCGCGGCGGCGCTGGCCCCGGTCGGGTCCCCGATCACCCCGTCCGGCCCGAAGTCGTTGCTGAGCCAGCCGAACTGCGCGGTCGTGCCGTTGAAGCCGAGGTGGGTCATCGCGCCGATGTGCTCGGGCACGCTGCGCCGGGCCTGCGCCATGTCGACCAGGTCGGGGCGCAGGTGCAGCACGAGGGACGTCTCGCCGTACCCGGCGTGGATGCCCAGGCCGTGCTCGTCGGGCTCGTGCTCGCCGCCGGCGCCCGCGACCTGCACGCCGGCCGGCATGGAGAAGGTCAGCAGGCCGTGCAGGCGGCGGATCTCGCGCAGCGCGACACCCAGCAGCGCCGTGTTGCCGCCGTGGCCGTTGAGGAACACGAGGCGCCGGGCCGGGGTCGCGGCGACCGAGCGGCCGATGTCGACGAGCGTGGACATGAGCGTGTCCCACGAGACCCAGACGGTGCCGGACGCCCAGGAGTGCTCGTCGGACTTCGTGTACGTCAGCGTGGGAAGCTGCCAGACGTCGAGCCCGTCGGCGGCGGCCTGCTCGATCGCGGCCGTGGCGACGCTCTCCGCGATGAGGGCGTCGGTGATCAGGGGCAGGTGCGGGCCGTGGTGCTCCATGGCGCCGGTGGGCACGACGAGGACCGAGTCGGGTCGCAGGACGCGCGCGGTGGCCGGGCCGGACAGCTCGGCGAGGAGGCGGCTCATCGGATGGCTCCCTTGCGCGGACCGGCGTAGCCGGGGTTGAGCTTGCCGGGGTTGAGCAGGCCGTCGGGGTCGGTGGTCCGCGCCAGCTCCAGGGTGCGCTCGACCTCGAAGTCGACGTTCCACTGGTGCGGGTTGTGCACGCCGACCCCCACGAGCCCGAGCGCGGCGATGACCTCGTCGAGGCGCTCGGGCCCCTCGTAGACGCCCGCGAGCATCCCGATCGGGACGGAGTGCCCGGCCTCGAGGTGCAGGAGCCCGCCCGGGATCGTCGCCTGGACCTCGTCGAGCCGGTCGACCAGCGCGTCGCCGCCGACCTCGAGATGGATGTACGTGCCGGGGTCGGACTTCTGCAGCCACTCGATGGGGTGGTTGTACGACAGGACCGAGAGCTTGAGGGAGGCCTGCGGCCCGTCGCGGAGGTCCTCGACCGTGCCGCCCGCGGCGGTGACCAGGGCGGTCGCCGCGTCGATCGCGGCCGGGTCGAGGATGGCGCGCAGGCTGGCCCGGCCCTCGGGGATCGCCGGGTCGGGCGGGAGGGCGGCGGCCACGACGGGGTGGTCGGCGGAGACGAGGCGCGGGCGCGGGGTCAGCAGACCGATCTCCCGCAGCGCCCGGAAGGCGTCGTGCTGGGAGTCGAAGCTCGCGTAGAACCCGCGCCAGTCCTGCAGGGGCTCGAGGCGCACGGTGACGCGGGCGAGGATCCCGGCGGTGCCGTAGTTGTGCACGTAGGCCTGGGCGTCGTCGCCCTCGACGTGCACGAGCGCCGCGTCGGTGGAGGCGTGCACGACGTCGAGCCCGACGACGAACCCCTGGTGGTTGGCGCCGTGCACGATGGTCCCGGTCCCGCCCGAGCCGCCGGACAGGAACCCACCCACGGTCGACTGCGCGGTCGACGGGTACATCCACAGCTCCTGGCCGGTCTCGCGCACGGCCGCCTCGATCGCGACCATCGTCGCGCCCGCCTCCGCGGTGACCCAGCCGTCGCCGATCTCGACGATCGCGCGGGCGCGGGTCAGGTCGAGCACCAGTCCGCCGGGCATGGGGATGGCCTGGCCGTAGTTGCCGGTGCCCTTGCCGCGCGGGGTGACCGGCACCCGGTGCCGGACCGCGGCGGCGACGCACGCCGCGACCTGCGACGCGCTGGTCGGGAAGGCCACGACGTCCGCCAGCCCGAGCGGCAGCAGCTCGAGGATCAGCGGCGACATCGTCGCGCCGTCCACGCTGACCCGCTCGCGCACCCGGTGGTCGGTGCTCACGCCGTCGTCGCCGAGCAGGGCGCGCAGCTCGTCGGCCAGCGCCTCGACGGCCGTCGTCGTCTCCATGGAACGTCCCTTCACGTGCGCGCGAGCGGCGGGCGGGGCCGGAGGACCCCGCCCGCCGCCCTGGGGTCAGAAGCCGATCGACTGGTCGAGGAACTCGTTGGTGAAGAGGTCCTTGGCCACCAGGCCGGCCTTCGGCGGGGCGCCCGCGTCGGTGTAGATCGGGCCGGCGATGTCGATGATCTTCTGGATGCGCGCCTCGTCCATGTCGCCGACGTAGGCGTTGTCACCGTTCGACGCGATGTCGAGCTTCTTCATCTGCTCGACCGCGAAGTCCGCGACGCCCTCGGAGTAGACCCAGCCGTTGTTGTACTGGTCGACCAGGTCGAGGATCAGCGCGTTCGTCGTGCTCGGGTCGTTGATGTAGTCGACGTCCGCCTGCTGCATCACGGGCACGAGCTTCTCGAGGCACGGCGTGAGGTCCTCGAGGTCGCCGGTGCGCACCGACATGGCCTCGGGGTAGAAGGGGAAGCCGGCGTCGTAGATGGTCTCCAGCTTGACGGGCTTGCCCCAGGCCGTGACCTCGTTCTCGTAGATGTACGGCTCGGCGGTGGCGAACCCCTGCTGCGCGTCCTTGCCCTGCGCGGCGACGAAGTTGGCCGGGGTGCCGTCGTAGCTGCCGTCCGTCACCGACGGGTCGAGCACGCCCGAGCCGGTGAGGTAGCTCATGTACGCGGCGCCGTTGAAGTAGCGGATGACGCCGCCCGAGTCCTTGAGCGCGGAGCCGAGGCCCTTGATGTCCGTGACGTCGGGGTACGTCGCCGGGTCCCACATGACCATCATCGGAGACTTGTCGTTCTCGGCGAAGACGGCCGTCGTCGGGAACTTGTCCGAGAGCTGCACGGCCTCGTCGGTGGAGACGTAGCCCAGGGTGATCGACGTGTCCTGGTACATCTGCGCGGACGCCTGCGTGAAGCCGATCGCCGGGCCGCCGGCGCGGACCTCGATCTTGACGCCGGTGGGCTTGCCGCCCGCGACGAGGTCGCCGGTGACGGACTTCTGGTTGGCGTCGACCGTGTACCCGGGGCCGACCAGCTCGTACAGGTGGCCGTGGTCGGCCTCCGGGTTCCAGTCGGTCTGCACGACGACCGTCGAGGGGCAGACGTCGGACAGGTCGACGCCGCCGGCGGCGGCCGTGGCAGCGGTCGTCGCGGAGTCACCGGCGTTGCCGGCGCAGGAGGCCAGGGCGGCCGTGGTGAGCAGGATGCCGACGGCCGCGGCAGCCGAGCGGGGAGCAGTGCGCATGGGGGCTCATTTCCGGTGGGGAGGGTGGGGCGGGAGGGTGCAGCGACGGCAGCGGGAAGGGGTGGGCCGCGGCCGGGGACGGGGGATCAGGTGAAGTCGTACCAACGGCCGACGACGACGCGGCCGAGCCAGCCGAAGATGACGAAGACGGCGACGCCGAGCAGCGAGGCGACGAGGATCGCGGCGTAGAGCTGGGGCCCCTGCAGGCGGGACGCGTAGACCTGGATCAGGACGCCGAGGCCGGGGTTGCCGCGCTGGAAGAACTGGTCGCCGACGACGGCGCCGACCACCGCGAGCCCGGCCGACGTGCGCAGGCCGACGAAGATCGACGGCAGCGCGGCGGGGAACTGGAGCTTGCGGAGCATCGTGGTGCGGCTGACGCCCTGCAGCTGGAACAGCTCGCGCTGCTGCTTGGCCACGGACTGCAGGCCGAACAGGGTCATCGACACCATGGGGAACAGCGCGATCAGGATGGTGACGATGACGCGGGCCTGGAAGTTGTAGCCGAACAGGATCCCGATGAGCGGGACCAGCGCCAGGATCGGGATGCACTGGAGCACCACGGCGTACGGGAACAGCGACCGCTCGATCCACGTGGCCTGCGCCATGATCACGGCCCACGCCATGCCGATCACGATCGCGAACGCGAGGCCCGTCATGGCGACCTCGGTGCTGTGCAGCAGCGCGGTGGCCAGGGTCTGCAGCTCCTCGGGGTCGGTGAGGACCTGGAGCACCTGGTGCGGGTACGGGACGAAGTACGGCAGGCCGCGCGACGCGTAGTAGGCGGCGAGCGCGTACCAGAGGCCGATGAAGCCGATGAAGACGACGACCGGGCCGAGCCAGGTGATGACCGGGCGCTTGCGGCGCGGGGGCGCCTGCGTGGCCTTGCGGGTGGGGGCGGTGACGCCCTCGAGCGTGGTGGTGGCCATCAGCTGTGCGCCTCCTTGAGGGCGTGCGAGACCTCGCCGACGACCGCGGCGAACTCGGGGGAGAAGCGGATGTCGGGGTCCCGGGGCATCGGGAACGGGACGTCGAAGGTGCCGACGAGCCGGCCGGGGCGGCCCGACATGACGACGACCTTGGTCGACAGGTAGACGGCCTCCGCCACCGAGTGGGTGATGAACAGGCCGGCGAAGTGCTGCTCGCTGAACAGCTTGAGCAGCTCGTCGTTCAGGCGGCTGCGCGTGATCTCGTCGAGCGCGCCGAACGGCTCGTCGAACAGGAACAGCTCCGGGTCGAGCGTGAACGACCTGGCCAGCGACGCGCGCATCTTCATGCCGCCGGACAGCTGCTTGGGCAGGTGCTTCTCGAAACCGGCCAGCCCGACGAGCTTGATCGCCGTGGCGGCGGCCTCGCGTCGAGCCTTGACGCCGCGGCCCTTGAGCTCGGCCAGCAGCTCGACGTTCCCCTGCACGTCGCGCCAGGGGAGCAGGGTCGCGTCCTGGAACACGTACCCGATGTGGTCGGTGGCCAGCTCGACGACGCCGGCGCTCGCGGTCTCCAGGCCCGACGCGATGCGCAGCAGCGTCGACTTCCCGCAGCCGGAGGGGCCGACGACCGAGACGAACTCTCCCCGGCCGACGGTCAGGTCGACGCCGGACAGCGCCGTGGTCCCGTCGGGGAACGTCATCGCGACGTCGTGGAACCCCAGCAGGGGTCCGGCCGTGTGCGCCGGCGGCGGCGTGCTGGTGGGTGTCGTGAGGGACACGGTCACCTCGCTTCGGGGTAGGAGGTCGTCAGGGAGGCCGGGGCGGCCACCTGCGTGTGGGTCTCGCTCTGCGCGACGAGGCGTCCTTCGTGCAGCACGTAGCGGTCGGCCGTCGCGGTGGCGACGACGCCGACCAGGTCCGAGCCGCGCACCGCGAGCAGCTCGGCGCGGTCGCCCACCTCGACGCCGGCGACCGGCAGGCCCATCACGTCGCGCGCGCCGGTGCTGACGGCGGCGTAGGCCTCGTCGACGGACAGGTGGCCCGCGACGACCAGCAGCATCGCGGTCTCCAGCGCGTCGGACCGGCCCAGCGGGTTGAACGGGTCACGGACGTTGTCGGCGCCGGCGGCGAACCGCACCCCGGCGTCGACCAGCGCCCGCACGGCGGTGAGCCCGCGGGGCGTCGCGACGTCGGACGCCCAGCCCTGCAGGTACAGGTTGGTGATCGGGTTCGCGATGATCCCGAGGTTCGAGGCCAGCACGTCGGCGATCACCTGGTCGCGGCGCGGCCCGTCCAGGGTGCCCAGCCGGACGCAGTGCCCAGCGCTGACCGGCACGTCCCAGCCCCGGACCGCGCGGGCCAGCACATCGAGCGTGACCTCGCAGTCGAGGCTCTCGTCGGTGTGCATGTCGACGCCCACGCCGTGTGCGCGGGCCACGTCGAGCAGGCGGTGCAGCTCCGCGACCGGGTCGGGCGCGAGGTGCGGCGCGCCGCCCACCAGGTCCACGCCGGCGGCCAGCGCGGCGTCCATGTCCGGCACGGGCGTCAGGTAGCCGCCCAGGGTGACCAGCTCGAGGTCGAGCAGCCCGCGCAGCTCGTCGCGCACCTGGACCAGGGCCCGCACGCCGCGCAGCGGGTCGTCGCCGTGGAGCAGGTCGACGTGGCTGCGGATCGCGGTCGTGCCGTTGGCCAGCATGGTCAGGGCCTGGGCGCGTGCGCGGGTGGCGATGTCCTCGACCGTCATCTGCGCGGAGTGCGCGTGCCAGGAGTCGATCGCCAGCCGCAGGTCGCCCATCGGCGGCCGGATCGCGTCCCACGACAGCGCCTTGTCCAGGTGCGCGTGGGGCTCGGCCGGCGCGGGCAGGAGCAGGAAGCCGTCGAGCTCGAGGGTGGCGTCCGCGTCCCCGCCCGTGAAGGTTCCGCCCGGCACCACCTCGACGACTAACGGGCCCTCGAGCCGCACGTCCACCACGCGACCGTCGGCCAGCCGCGCGTGCGTCAGCCGCTCGATGGTGCGGGGCAGAGCCGACATCGCGTCCCTCCGGGCCGAGCGCGCGACTCACCCGGGCGGGTGCGCCGTCGCGGGTGGTGAAGCCATGGCTTCCTCCTCTGCGCACGCTAAGCAGGCTGAGTTACCGACGTGTAACCACAGCGGTCCACCTAGGTCACGTCCTGCCGATCTCTGTTAACACGAGCCTCGTACCCTGACGCTTCGCCCGACTCGGCCGCATACGAGGAGTTGTCCGTGAGCGTCTTCAGCGACATCCAGCGGCCCGTCGTCGTGCGGGCTCGCACCACGGTCGCGGACGGGGTCGTCGCGCTCGACCTCGAGCCCGTCAACGGTCGCCCGCTGCCGCCGTGGACCCCGGGCTCGCACATCGACCTGCTGCTGGGCGACGGCGTCGAGCGCCAGTACTCGCTGTGCGGCGACCCGGCCGACCGCGGCACGTACCGCGTCGCGGTGCTGCGGGAGCCCGACGGCCGCGGCGGCTCGGTCGCCGCGCACGCGCTCGCGGTCGGCGACACCCTGCGGCTACGCGGGCCGCGCAACCACTTCGCGTTCTCCCCGGACGGCCCGACGGTGTTCGTCGCGGGCGGCATCGGGATCACGCCCGTGCTGTCCATGCTGGCCGCGGCCTCGACGGCCGGCGTCGACTGGACGTTGCACTACGCCGGGCGGTCGCGAACGACCATGGCGTTCGTCGATCGGCTGGTGGCGGACCACCCCGGCCAGGTGCAGGTCTACGCGGCCGACGAGGGCCGGCGCCTCGACGTCTCCGCGGTCACCGCCGGACCGGCCGGTCAGGTGTTCTGCTGCGGACCCCGCCGGCTGCTGGAGGCCGTCGAGGCGTCCGCGGAGCCGGGGTGGGCCGTGCACACCGAGCGGTTCGAGGCCCGGGAGTTCGGGCCGCCGGTGTGGAGCCAGCCGTTCGACGTCGAGCTCGCGCTCTCGGGCACCACGCTGACCGTCCCGCCCGGGCGCAGCATCCTCGAGGTCGTCGAGGACAGCGGCGCGGTGGTCGTCTCCTCGTGCCGCGCCGGCACCTGCGGCAGCTGTGAGACCCCCGTGCTCGAGGGGGTGGTCGAGCACCGCGACTCCGTGATCGGCCCCGGCGGCAGCGGCACCACCATGATGATCTGCGTCTCGCGCGCCGCCTGCCCGACCCTGGTGCTCGAGCTGTGAGGGCTCAGCGACCCACGCGGCGCCGCAGCGCGTCCACGACCTCACGCTCGTCGGCGGTCTGCAGCACGAAGTCCCGGACGACCACCCGGCCGCCGACGACGACGTGCCGCGGCCGGCGCCCGGGGGACGCCCACAGCAGCCCGGCCACCGGGTCGGCGACGCCCGCGTCGGCCACCCCGGAGACGTCCCACACGCACAGGTCCGCCGCCGCGCCGGGGCGCAGGTGACCGAGCTCGGGCCGGCCCAGGCCCGCCGCCGAGCCGGCCGTCGCCATGGCCAGCACCT